>JAKFUY010000155.1 GCA_021732495.1 Legionellales bacterium
TGTGCTGCCGTTCGACTTGCATGTGTTAAGCATGCCGCCAGCGTTCAATCTGAGCCAGGATCAAACTCTTCAATTTGATTCCTAAACTATTTTTACTCTTTTGACAAAGTGCCCACTCAGTTTGTTTCTCTTTTTCTTAATCAGCTTCACCTCATTGGGTGATGCGTATTCTACTCTTTCGCATTCCTTTGTCAACGCCTTTTGTCACTTTTTTTTGTTTTTTTAATTAACATTGTTTTTAAGGTTTCTATCTTGAGGTTTTCATTCAGATTGAATGCCTAGCCAATCATTCAACACACCCACCACTTGAACCAGGCTTGAGGGGTGTTGAATAGAGAATGTTTGAACCTGATGAGACAAACCGACGGTACTTAGTTCACGCTTTACTTTAGTCAAAACAACATTTGCAGCATTTTTTGATAGTTTATCTGCTTTAGTTAATAAAATATGGATTGGTAACTGTTGCATCACTAGGGTCGCTATCATCATATGATCTAAATCCTGAAGCGGGTGGCGTATGTCCATCAAAACCACAATGCCTTGAAGTGATTGCCGCGAAGAAAAATACTCGCCTAAATGTTTTTCCCAATCAAATCTTAGACTTTGCGCTACCTTGGCGAAACCATAACCAGGCAAATCAATGATACGTACATCTGGTACATTTAAATTAAACACATTCATAAGCTGAGTACGCCCAGGTGTTTTACTCGTCTTGGCAAGACTTTTTTGACCCGTCAAAGTATTTAAAAAGGTTGATTTCCCAGCATTCGAACGACCTACAATAGCAACCTCCCTGCCTATATCCTCGGGAAGCTGTCCTACTTTAGCGGCACTTGTGCAAAACACCGCAGAATGATAAACCTTAATCAAGACATCTAGGTCTTGGGGTTTGATTAAATTTGATGTACTATTATTCATCAACAACACTCCGAAACTAGCCATTAGGCCAAAAATTTATGATTAAATTGCTTGTAATATTTATTCTGATGACACTTCACTGCCAAATGTGGGCAGCCCCAGCAAGCATGCCACTATGTGCAAGTTGCCATGGAATGGACGGTAAATCACTACAGCCCATTTGGCCTAACCTTGCCGGGCAATCCCAAAAATACATGGCAGAACAACTCTATCTATATAAGAACAAAAAACGCCCTTCAGATATTATGCAAAACTTTGCCGCCTTATTAAATGACCAAGACATCGAGGAATTATCTGCATATTATTCGCAACGACCCTATCTTACCTCTCCTACAGAACCCCACCCCCTACAAAAAGCCGGTGAACACCTTTATAAATTAGGCGATTACAAACGAAAAATTCCGGCATGCAGTGCTTGTCACGGGCCTTTAGGTCGTGGCAATGATCCGGCTAAATACCCTGCTATTGCCAAACAAAACAGGGAGTATTTTATTCAACAACTTTATGCATTTAAAAATCATCAGCGCAAAACGGATCCGAGTGGCGTGATGCAAGACATTAGCGGACGTCTGTCTGAAGACGATATGCAAGCACTTGCAGATTATATTCAAACCCTTTAATTAATTTTCTGAAGATTCAGCCATCCCAGGATTTTCTAAACTTAATATACCTGTTTTTACATCATAAGCAAAAATTTCAGCATAGCGCCCCCAATCGATCATCGTGCGCAACACTCTTTCAGCTCCCTGCTCACTTAAATAATCTTCAAGCTTACTTAAAAACCGCTCTTCTGAAACACGATGCCCAGGTTTTTCATCTAATATGCGTCGTATATAGCGAGCGATTGGCACCGCCTCTAATAATCTTTGCGCGAAAATTTGCTTTCTATCTTGTAAATTTGCCGAAAAAAATGCCTCGCCTAACGTTTTCAAACGAATACGACCGCCAACAATTTCAGCAAATCCTAATATTTCCAAGGTTTCAATAATGGGGAACAATGCATCAACATCCATCATTAACTCATCGGCCAATTCAGGAAGGTCGACTTGATTCTCAAAAGATGAAATGGTTTCAATCAAACCTGATAATTCAGAGGGCTCAACATCTGGCAACCGATAGCCCAAACCAATCTGCCTTTCTTTTAAAGCATGTCTTGCCTTATGATTGGTGGACTGGATCATCAAGCTATAAATATGTTCCACCAACTCCCGCCATTCTCTGGATTCCGGATGCCGAGGATGCGGTAAGGACACCGGAATATCAGCTTGGATAAGACCAGGATTGCTGCCCATAATAATGATTCTGTCTGCAAGCATCACGGCCTCATCAATATTATGAGTGACTAATAATATCACATTGGTATTGGTTTTTTCATCTTGCCATAAAGCCAATAAATCTGATTTTAAATTCTCTGCAGTTAAGACATCTAGAGCAGAAAATGGCTCATCCATCAGTAAAACATCAGGATTGACAACTAGAGCTCTAGCAAATCCAACCCGTTGGCGCATCCCGCCAGAAAGCTCTTTAGGTAAGGCTGACTCAAATCCATCTAAACCAATGATATCAATGGCCTCAATTGCGCGCTTTCGTTTTTCTTCACGCGCAATGCCTTGCGCCTCTAATCCCAATTCTACATTTTCTAGAACGGTTAGCCACGGCAGTAAAGCAAATGATTGAAAAACCATACTCACCCCCTCTACGGGTTTAAGTACCGGTGCGCCGCGGTAGAAGACTTGCCCAGAGGTTGGTTGTAAAAGACCTGCTATCAACCTCAACAACGTGGATTTACCAGAACCTGATTTACCTAAAAGAGCGACAATTTCATTGCTTTTTAAAGACAGGTTAAGATCATCTAAGACTAAAACATCTTGACCACCTTCTTTTTTAAAAGCCTTGGATAAATTTGTTATTTCTATAATGATATCATCAGACATTTACCCACCCCAGCTATAATCCAAAGCGTTCTTGAGCAAACCGATACATCGGACGCCAAAACACATGGTTAAATAATAACACATATACGCACATGACAAGAGTACCAAGCACCAAACGTGAAAAATCACCCGAAATCGTTTGTGTTGCAATATACTCACCAAGACCGGTTGCTTTCAACGTTAAATCTCCCCAGGATACGCATTCTGCAACAATACTGGCATTCCAGGCACCACCGGCAGCGGTTACAGCGCCTGTCACAAAATAAGGAAAAATAGCGGGAAATATGAGCTTTCGCCACCACAACCAACCTTTGACATGAAAGTTCTTGGTCAATAATTTAAAGTCTGAGGGAATCACCGACGTTCCTGCAATCACATTAAAAAGAATGTACCACTGGGTACCTAAGATCATCAGTGGTGTAAGCCAAATTTCAGGATTAAGGTGAAACTTGACAATCATGACAACAAAAACAGGATAAAATAAATTAGCTGGAAAGGCTGCTAAGAACTGGATAATCGGTTGCATATTTTGAGCCAATCGGGTTCTAAGACCTATCATCACCCCAATGGGAATCCACACTAAAGAGCTTAAAATAATGAGAACAATGACGCGCAACCCCGTTAAACCACCTAAATAAAAAACGCGACTAATTTCGTAGAAACCAAATTTGTTATAAAAATAAATGCCTGCAAAAGAAAAACTGAATAAAATACCTGTAACTAAAAAAAGAGACCATAAATCATCTAATTTTGAACGGTGTTTAGTGAGTAAGATGCGCTCTGAGGGTTTAAAAATAATATTCCAAAACGAAGCACCAATCCAACGGTGCCGAAATCGATACAACCACTCATTGATCTGCTTTTGCATCGATGCCTGATATATCCAATCTAATAACCACGATTGATAGGGGCTTTCGTCACTGGGTTCCATTCTGAATTTTTCTGACCAAGCAACCAACGGTCTAAAAAACAACTGATCATACAAAAAAATAACCACTACCATGGTTACAATGGCATAACATACCGCCCACATATCTCGCTGCTCAATGGCAATCGCAATATAAGACCCGACCCCTGGCAACCGAATTTGTTGATGTGCAACTAAAATAGCCTCAGACAAGACCACAAAAAACCAACTTGCCGACATCGAAATCATCATATTCCACAGTAACCCAGGAATTGCAAAAGGTACTTCAATGCGCCAAAACGCTCTCCAGGCACTCAATTGAAACATGGATGCTGCCTCTTTGAGATCCTGCGGAACCATTTTTAAAGATTGATAAAATACAAAGATAATATTCCACACTTGCGATGTGAAAATTACAAAAATAGACGCACACTCTGGACCAAGCAGACTCCCAGGAAATAATTGTATAAACCCAGAAACCGTTAACGCTAAAAAACTGAGCACAGGCACCGCTTGTAAAACATCAATCGCTGGAATAATAATTTGCTCAGCGCGTTTGCTCTTGGCCGCCCAAGCACCTAAAATAAAACTGGCGAGCACAGAAAAAAATAAGGCAATAAACATACGTATAACCGTGTGCAATGCATAACCTGGCAGTTTGAAGGGTGACAATGAAATAGCAATTGGTTGACCAATAGCAAAAGGTGCGGCCATTTGTTGACTATTTTGCGCTAAACCCCACAGGGCCAAACTCACAAAAATAACCAATAACAGATCAAAACGATTAATTCGCCGACTTTTGACCTTCAAATCACTTGAATATACATTTTGTTCTGTTGTCATCTTTACACCTTATACCTTTGTGAAGTTGAATGTACCATGCGCTCACTTCTACATCAACCTTGGCATCCACTGAACATACTCGACAAATCAAAAATTTGTCTCTAAACTCAAATATTAACCCGTCAATCATGAGAAAGCATGCGTCAGATATTTTTATATATACTACTCTGTTTTACGAATCACCTTCATGCCCTTGAACCTTCCGTAGCCATGCAAATTTGGGTCAACCAGGCTATTGTAAACGTGTATACGTTTTCCTACAAAGACTTACCACAAAGACAAAAGGATATGGCCGCATATTTTACCCCTGATGCTTGGAAAGCTTTTCTAGATGCGATGAATCAATCGAATATCATCACACAAACCACTAAAAGCCAATTAACGGTATCTGCAGTCGCAACCCTGCCACCCACAATTAAAAGTATTGGCAAAAACCTATATGAAGCCCAAATGCCTATTTTGGTCTCATTTACCGGCTCCACAGGAACTGAAGTTCAACATTTAATCATTAAATTACATATCTTTAAAACTGAAAACAGTGGTTTTGGTGAGTTTGCTATTAATCAGTTTCAAGCCAGCATCGATAAAGCACCTTGCTCGTGTGAAAATGATAAAGGCCCTAAAGTCACTATTGTTTAAAAACCTCTTGAGGAATAAACAATAGTTGGTAATAATCGTTAAACGTGGCTTTACAAGGATTGTGAGATGTCATCTATACAGAACACCCCTCTTTACGAACAACACCTTCAATTGGGCGCTAAATTTGTAGAATTCTATGGCTGGAAAATGCCGCTGCATTATGGGTCAGCTATTGCAGAACATATGGCTGTTCGTCAACATGCAGGAATGTTTGATGTCTCTCACATGACCATCATCGACATCATCGGGGCAGGATGCAGGAAATTTTTACGAAGACTGATGACACGTGACGTCGATGAAATCAAAAACACTGGAGGTGCTTGCTATACCTGTATGTGTAATGAACAAGCGGGCATTATTGACGATGTACTTATCTATTACCGCAATCCAGACAGTTTTCGTTTGATCTTCAATGCTGCAACCAAAAAAAGAGTATTGGCTTGGCTTAATGAATATGCGCAAGGTTATTCATTTGGCTTGCAAGTACGCCATGACTTATCGATGATAGCCGTTCAAGGCCCCTCCTCTATCTCTAAAGTTTTAAATTTTGTCTCTCCATACCAGATGGATATCTTAAGCACTTTAAAAAGATTTAATAGCATTGAAAATCAAACACTCTTTTTTAGTCGCACCGGCTATACCGGTGAAGATGGTTTTGAAATTATCGGTCCTGCACATGATATTATTGAACTCTGGCAAAAACTGATTGATTTAGATGTTCAACCCTGTGGATTAGCAGCCCGAGATAGTTTACGTCTGGAAGCTGGTCTTATGTTAAATGGGGTTGATATGACCGAAAACAATTCTCCATTAGAATGTGGATTAGATTGGACAATATCCTGGAAGGCAAGTGATCGTGAGTTTATTGGCAAACCATGCCTATTGGTAGCAAAAGAAGAAAACCAATATCCAAGGCTAACTGGGCTGTCTTTAGATGCTCAAGCTATTTTAAGACATGGGCAACCGCTATTCTCTGAAGGACATGTCGTCGGACAAGTGACCAGCGGCGTCTTTTCTCCTATTCTTAAAAAATCGATTGCATTCGCAAGAATTGCCCCCCATGCCTTAGATAAACCCCTATGTGTTGAAATCAGAGGCAATTTATATCCTGTCATTCAACAAAGCACCCGTTTTTACACCCCCACTCCAAACACTAAATAAGAGTAGATTATGAAACCGACAACTGAACACTTTCGTTATACTAAAACCCATGAATGGCTTAACACTGAAGATACCCCTATGACTCTAGGTATTACCGCTCATGCACAAAACTTGCTGGGTGATATTGTCTTTATAGAATTGCCTGCATTAAATACCGAAGTCAAAGCAGGTCAAGAAATCGGGGTTTTAGAATCAGTCAAAGCAGCCTCTGATTATTATGCGCCAATTGGTGGCGTTATAAGCAAAATCAACGAAGAGATCATCGCTAACCCTGCTCTTATTAATCAAGACCCTTATGGTAAGGGTTGGATTTGCCAAATCACGCCACATCCCTCAGCCACTTTAGATATATTGTTAAATGAGGAAAGCTATAACCAACTTATTGCTGAATAACAGGAGTTATCATGACGTTTATCCCCCATACCCCAGCAGACATTCAAGCTATGCTCAAAAGTATCGGCGTATCTGAATGGGAGGGAATTTTTGATGAAATACCGCAAAACATTCCTAGGGCAGAGCTTGACCAATTACCAGAGGGCATGAATGAACAAGAGTTGCTCTCTCATGCCAATAACGTGGCAAAACGCAACCCCAACTTATGTTGTTTCACAGGAGCTGGATGCTATGATCACCACATACCATCGGCTATCTGGGATATCGCCACACGTGGTGAATTTTTAACGTCCTACACCCCCTATCAAGCGGAAGTCAGTCAAGGCACGCTGCAAGTTTTGTATGAATTCCAAAGCATGATTGCCGAATTATTTGCTTTAGATGTAGCAAATGCTTCCTTATACGATGGTGCCACAGCACTTGCCGAATCTATTTTAATGGCCAAAAGAATTCAAAAACAACTTGCAGGTACACAGGTTCTCATTCCACATATGCTGCACCCACATTATAAGCAAGTATTGCAAACGATTCTTAATCAACAACAGATTGGATTGATTGAAATGCCTTTTGATGCTGAAAAAGGCATTACCAATACCATGCAACTTCATGAAATTGCCATAGAGAATATCTTTGCAGTGTGTATTGTCCAACCAAACTTTATGGGTATATTAGAAGATGTGCATCACATCGCTGACTGGGCCAAACAAAACAAACTGATTTCAATTGCCTGCGTTAACCCTGTAAGCTTAGGCGTGCTCACCCCGCCAGGATGCTGGGGAACAGAGGGTGCAGATATTGCCTGTGCCGAAGGCCAACCTTTCGGTGTTCCAATGTCATCAGGTGGCCCATTTCTAGGATTGATTAGCTGTAAAAAAGAATATGCCAGACAAATGCCAGGACGCATGGTTGGCAAAACCATTGATAGCGAACAAAACACTGGTTTTGTTCTTACCTTGCAAGCAAGAGAGCAACATATTCGCCGAGGCAAAGCCACCTCTAATATTTGCACCAATCAGGGTTTAAATGTGGTTGCAGCCACCATCTATATGAGTTTAATGGGCCCTCAAGGCTTAAAGTCTCTGGCTCAGACCTGCTACCAGAACACTCATTATATTGCCGAAGAACTGTGTAAAATACCCGGCGTGTCTTTAGTCTTCCCGACACCCTATTTTCATGAGGCCGTCATTCACTTTGATGAGCCTTTTCAAAAACTGCTCGCTCAATTTGATAAAGCAAATATTTTACCTGGACTTCTACTCGAAACCTACTTCCCAGAAATGAAGAACTGCTTACTTATCTGTGCCACTGAAAAACGAAGTCCGGAGGAAATTGCACAATATCTACAATGTGTAAAAGAAACATTATTAGAGAACCGGCCCCAATCCCATGAATGCCAATTAGGAGTTTAATATGTTGATTTTCAATAAATCCAGTCCAGGACGAAAAGCCGATGCACAATGTCCTAGGCTAAATTTTCAGCATATCGAAAATGATATTCCAACGTCATTACGTCGCAAGACATTGCCGCGTTGGCCAGAATGCTCTGAACTCCAAGTTGTCAGACACTACACCAAACTTTCACAAAAAAATTTCTCAATTGACACCCATTTTTATCCATTGGGCTCTTGCACGATGAAATACAATCCACGTGGGGTACAAAAAGCATCCTTTCATCCTAATTTTCTCAACCGCCATCCCTTGACCCCAACACATTTAAGTCAAGGTCTTATGGAAATCCTTTATCGGCTGCAAAATCAACTTTGCAATATCACTGGCATGTATAAAATTGCTCTCACGCCGATGGCAGGTTCCCAAGGCGAATTTGCTGGGGTGGCGATGATAAAAGCCTATCACCAAGCAAGAGGTGATATAGAAAGAACCCAGATACTCATCCCTGATGCTGCCCACGGAACCAATCCAGCCTCTGCAGTCATGTGTGGTTTTGATATTGTTGAGATTGCAACCGGCAAAGACGGGGATTTGGATTTAGATGAATTAGCACTTCATCTGGGACCTAAAACAGCGGGCATTATGCTTACCAACCCATCAACATTGGGGCTTTTTAGTAAAAAAATTCTAGACATTGCCAAGATGGTGCATGCCGCTGGCGGTTTACTTTACTACGATGGTGCAAACTTAAACGCTATTGCAGGATACGTGCGTCCCGGCGACATGGGATTTGATGTCATGCATTTAAATCTTCATAAAACGTTTGCCACGCCTCATGGTGGTGGTGGGCCAGGCTCAGGCCCTGTAGCGGTCAATGCCAGACTTGCACCTTTCCTTCCTGTGGCTTGTGTGGAGCTACAAGATACCCACTATGCCTGGTCAGACCACAAAACCTCACCTGCAAGCATTGGCCGTTTATCATGTTTTATGGGCAACATGAATATGCTCTTGCGCTCTTATTTTTATATTTGCTCACTGGGCAAAAAAGGCATACGAGATATTGCAATATTTGCATCCCTAAATGCCAATTACCTGCTAGCAGAACTTCAAAAATTAGGCTATCGTGCCGCTTACCCAAACCGTCGTGCAAGCCATGAGTTTACCCTAACCCTGCAAACAGAGAAGAACCAATATCAAATCAGTGCGATGGACGTTGCAAAACGCTTGCTCGATTATGGATTTCACGCACCCACCACTTACTTTCCTCTTTTGGTTCCTGAGTGTCTGCTGATTGAACCGACCGAGACTGAATGCAAACAAGAATTAGATGCATTTATTTTGGCTATGAAGAATATTAGGTCCGAAATTATAAATAATGCTACAATGCTGCAAAACGCCCCTCATACCACACCAGCTCGAAGGCTGGATGATGTTAAAGCTGCGCGTGAACTTAATCTCAACTATTTTGGAACTCAGTGATGAAAACTAACATATTACAAGCCTTAATTTTAAGCTCAGGCCTAGGTTTGTGTGGGTTTTTTGTAGGACAGGGCTTTTTAGGCACGAAAATACACAGCCAAAGTGTAGATGTAAAAGGCCTTGCAGAACAGGTGGTTAAATCCAACGAAGCGCTGTGGACCATAAACTTTAAAGTCGTCAATAACGACCTCGGTCAATTGTATGAAGCAGTTTCTAAAAGTCAGCAAATGACCAAACAATTTTTATTGACACAGGGGTTTAAAGAACAAGAGATTTATATGGATCCCATCTCCATCACTGACAATCAGAGCCTTAGCTATAATCAAAATAAAGACATGCCTCGCTTCATGGCAGATACAAGCATGACGGTTAGCAGCAATCAGGTAGACAATATTGCCAAAGCCCAACAAAAAACAGGAGACTTGGTGCAACAAGGTGTTATCGTCACCACCTCAAATGCCACCTTTCGTTACACTAACCTCAATGATATTAAGCGTGCCATGTTAGAGGAAGCGACAAAGAATGCCCGCAATGCAGGCGAAAGCTTTGCTAAAGACTCTAAAACCAGTCTGGGCCAAATTCGCCATGCCTCTCAAGGCTTATTTACCATTACCGATGCCAATTCAACATTTGATACCGGTCATTCAATTATGAAGAAGGTGCGGGTTGTCACCTCCATTGAGTACCAGCTCAAGGAGCAATAAAATGCCTGTGGTTATCCTTGGCAAAATCAGTTAAAATAACTTGCAAGACATTTAAAGATGTTTAATAGTTAAAATGGATGCTTAAAATAATAAACAAGGAACGTTTTATGAACAGCAAAACATTTTCTCAACGATTTAATCGTGAGTTGTCTGCGAATGGTTTTCCAGATGATTTGTCTGAAAAAACCAAAGCTGTATCAAAAGTATTTGACGTATCACGTCATTTAGCCAATGCCATGTTATTTGGCTACAGCTTGCCAAATAACGAACAATTGTTAAAAATTGCCGAAACTTTAGAAGTTTGTCCCTTATGGTTAAGTGGCCAAACTGAGCGCCGCAAAGCCTTCTCTAAAGATACGGTCCTGGAATAAATTTTTATTTGAGATTAGGATGGAGTGCTTAAGCTTTTGTGTTGCAGATCAAATTGATTTAAATCGATTGGATTCTCATTTTAAAAAAAATTATCCCGATTTCATCATATCCAGATCAAGGGATGTGGTTAAATGCAAGATAGAAAGCATCAAACCGATTCTCATCTATATCTTCAAAGATGGAACAGTGGTCTCTTGGGGGATTCAACGCTATCGGATCAAGCCCTATTTAAATCAAATCAGTAAATTTGCATTGCACCCCCTTCCTTTTCAGACACATGATGAATTTAGTTACAGCCTTGGGGGCTCGACCCAAATTGCTCCTCATGGTTATTATGATGTCGACTGTTTGACTATTGACAAAGATATCGATCATGAAGATATTCGTTTAAGTCTTTCCTATGGTTTTGCTCAATCGGTTAAGTTGCAATACTTCGAAACTTTTCAGGAAAGTTTAATTGAGAAATACACGCCATATATCAAAAACTTATCCAACAAAGGTGAAATGTATTTAAGTCGCAATAGTATTCGTCAAATTATTGGTGAAATTTTGGTAGCCAAAAGCGAAATGAACCTGGTCAGTAACTTTCTTTATCATCCTAAATTCTTTTGGCGTCATCCGACACTTGAAGAGTATTACATCCTTCTTGAAAGATATTTACATATTCCACGCCGAATTAACGCTATCAATCATCGACTCAATACCCTAAACGAAGTATTCGACATGTTTAATAGCTATTTAGAAAACCGCCACTCAACAAGTCTAGAGCTCATTATTATTGCACTGATTGCTATTGAAATTGTCATTGGCGTACTCAAGTTTCACTTTTAAATGATGTCCTCACGCTTACAATACTTTAAAACTGAAATAACGGCCGGCTTAAGTGTCTTTTTTTCTGTTTGGACCATCACATTTTTGTATGGACATGTACTTCAAGGATTTGGTTGTAGTCCATCACACTGGTTTACTGCGATCTGTCTTCTGGCCTGCAGCGGCTGTCTCATCAGTTGTCTTTTCATTCGCCAACCCTTTGTCATTGCCCCAGGACTCAGTATTGGTTGGTTTTTTTGTCATTTGCTCACCCAAAACCAAGATCCTAAAACGTTGTTTTTAGGCGTGGCATTGAGTGGCATTGCCCTGATTGCTCTGTCACAATTGAAGTTAATTCGTAACACTACACAATTTTTACCCGAAAGCATTCAAGAAACCATCAATATAGGCATTGGATTTCTATTTATACGCATTGCTATCGACCAACAATTCCCTGATTTACGCTTCAGTGCCGCACAAAATATTCATACGTATCTTTTTATCTTTACCGTGGCAAGTCTTGCCTTTTACAAGGCCACTCATATCCGATTAGGTTTGTTATTTACAGTCATAAGCACCATTGTGCTGGCTCGCATGTTACAACTCACCCATTGGCAAGGCTTGTTTGCATTCCCTTCGCACATCACAACCATTTTCTCCCTATCTCAAGCACCGATTCGATGGTTGGCACTTACAAAACAAACCCTGGAAATTAGTTTGTTCTCCCTATTTGACACGGCTATTGGGGTATTTTGTCTACAACAACTGCAAACGACTCTCAGGCTGCCCATGCAGCCGGCGCTCTCGCCTTCTTATATGAGCGTGGGTTTAAATAATATCATTTCCGGGCTATTAATGTGCGGCCCCAACACCACCTATATTGAAAGCACCATTGGCATTCAATTGGGAGCCAGAAAATCCTTAAGTATTTTTATCGTCGCTTGTTGTTTTGCAATATTTTTATTTTGCTTTCCACTGGGAACCATGATCCCAAACGAGTTATTTCGTGGCATTTTATTTTTTATTGGCGGCACGTTAATTACACCTTTGTATAAAATACGCTATAAGACACTTACAGCCAATCTACTATCCGTTTCCATGATTGCTATCATGATCTGGAGGAAATCCATTATGGACGGCTTAATTATAGGCATTTTTGTCACGGTTATTCACCATAAATTAAACCATACCAAGGTTGAGCCCATGATTGCATATAGCGCCCTCTTCTCTATTATTATTTTGGCATTGCGATTGCTTTAAAGGAGAAATTCTGTGCATCACTTCCTTATTTTTCTTGGCGCAGGTCTGGGTGGCATTTCTCGTTATTGGGTCTCCAATGGCATTCATTTATTTTTAGGAAGACAGTTCCCTTTTGGCACTTTGGTCGTCAACGCCACCGGTTCTTTCTTAATGGGGATGCTGATTACAATTATTTTTGAACGATTTGATGGCATTGGGCCACAATTACGTGCATTGCTGCTCATTGGGTTTTTAGGCGGCTATACCACTTTTTCTTCTTTTTCCTTAGAAACATTAAATCTTATTGAAAATGGCGCTTGGTGGAATGCTCTATTAAACATTTTTCTTAATGTCTTTTTATGTGTGGGCCTCAGTTGCCTTGGCGTACTTGGTGGAAGACAATTTTTATACTAACAAAATTGTGCTAAACTTCTAATATAAACTGAAAAAAATTAATACCCTATGAGCTTTCTAGAACTTTCAAGTCTCAATAGAGACCAATCAAACCAGCTTTTGGACTTGCAGCAAGCTGTCCATAAAAGAGCTCACAGCTCGCCTTTAATTTACTGGCATATTCTTAAAAAACCGAGACCGTTTCCTTGTAACATCCTGGCCTATCATGGCAAGGAACTCATTGGATTTGCCAGTCGATTTTTATTTCATGAAGGAACATGTGAACTCAGTATCCTGACACGCCCCAATTTTCAAACCGAGTTCTTTGCTAAACAGCTGTTATATGCGTTGATAAAATACATACCCAATGATTATAAAGAATTTGTAGTCATGCACACCGCTCACCAGCAGCGTCCAATGATTAAACCCGAAGGATCATGGGTCTATCTTTATTCCTCTCATCGATTGCAATGGACAGGGCCGGCAAAAAAACCGCTACCGCGGCCTGGTTTCGAATTTAATAAGGCTACCCCTGCTGATTTCCCAGGATTTAAGACCATTTCTGAAGTTGGTTTCCCTCAAGGGACATCGATGACATCAGATATATTTAACAGTATTATTGAAAGCGCAGGCACGCAACTATGGTTGCTCTATCATGAACAAAAGGTCATCGGCTCTATCCAAGTCAATCAAGAAAACAAGTGCTACCGTATCAGCGATATCACTGTTTTACCTGAGTATAGACGCCAAGGCTTAGGGAACTTCATGCTGATATCCATTGTTCATCAATTACAGCTTAGGCAAAAACAGATCGTACTGGACGTGGAAAGCAATAACGAAGCGGCACTCACCTGGTATATTGGCCTAGGTATGAAAAAAATCAACACCAGTGATTTTTGGCGCATCCCCTTTTCTGAACTCACAGGCTGATTATTTAGAAAATAAATACTTCATCATCGGATCTAAAACTTGGTAACGGCCTTGATCATCGAGGAACAAATAGTCTTTTTTATGCAAAGCCTGCACGGATTGAGACGCACTGGATGATGAAAACTTAGATAGGCCTAAAAACTCGGCGCTCATTGGGGGGCCGTATCACCATATTTGGCAATTGCCATGAGCATCTTGCCCTGATTGCCACTTAGTAATTCAAGCGCATTCATCACATTTGATTTTTCTTCAAAACAATAGCTGCACCAAGAAGCCTCTACTGTTTTAAGATTTGGTATTGCCCCGGCAAACCACAATCGATGGCACAACAAATTTACATAATACGGATGGCGCTGTGTCCAATCCAGTATTGCATCAACAACTTCCTCCTCTAATAGTTTTTTCCACTGCAACATTGCTTTTAATTGTATAAATGGCAGGTAATGCTCTTTTTGCATACGATCAAGTGTAAGACGGTCGCACAATTTATAAAGTGGCTTTGCGCGATCATCGAACATTTGAGCCAGTAAATGACGATTGCTTCCTGAAAAAACGAAGCTAATATATTTTGATTCTTGTGCCACATTACGAATCGCTCCCTCAAGTGCTGCGTTGTCAGTAATTTGACACAAGCGCTGAAACTCATCAAAAAATAATACTATTTTTTGATCTTTCTTCTTTAATATGCCATCTAGTTTCTGCAAAACACTTAAAACTGTTTTGGCAGGAGATTGTTTATTCTGCGCAAAATCAACGTGAAGTTGTGCATTTGAAAATTTAAAATTAATACTTAAATCTGAAAAAAAATCCGTCACAAACTGAAGTGCTTTTTTGGGCGCAGATTCGAGAGCATATAAAATATCACCTACTGCGCTCAAAATAGCATTTTGAACCTCTTCTTCATTAAGATGCGAGTATAGATCCATGCTAGCAAATGGCAATCCCATTTTATGCAAAACGGTGCGGATAAGACTTGTTTTCCCATAGCGCCGGGGAGAAATCACCAAAACGGGTTTGGCGAGTGTAATATCATGCGTTAGCCTCGCCTGCTCATCCACGCGGTTGCAAAAATTATCTCCAAGTGCGAGCCCCTGGGGGAAAAAGTCATCTAACATCAGCAGTCCTTAATTCATATTATATGATTCATATAATATGAAGTCAGCCTTATCTATTACTGACAACGTGAGGTTCATGTCAACACCCAAAAAAATTTCTTGCCTGAAACCATCGCCAGTTCTTAAACTAAACAGTATAATACCTTCTTTAAATTCCCCATGAGCTTACTCAATATGATTTATAGCCTTTCCCAATTGGCAGAGATGTTAGATGCCGAATTTCATGGTAATCCCGATACGAAAATTTTAGGTCTTTGTCCCCTAGATGAAGTTAGTTCAGATTTTCTGGTATTTGCCGATAGTGAAGAACATATGAAAACGGCATTTGCATCTACAGCTGCAGCTGTGATTCTGAGTAAAAAACCAGACGATGCAACAAAACCTGTTATTATTTCAGAACACCCTTTAATGGCATTTGCCCAGCTAATTTCCATTTTTTATCCTGATATTGAAAAAACACCCGGTATTCATCCCACCGCATATATTGGAGCCCATGTGAAACTAGGCCAAAATGTGCATATTGGCCCCTATGCCATTGTTGAAGACCACTGCGAGATTGGAGATAAAGCGGTGATTCATGCCCATGCTGTGATTCGTGAACATTGTAAAATTGGTGAAGCTTGTGAAATTCACCCCCATGTTACCATTTACCCCCGCACCTCATTGGATAAAAAAGTGATTATACATGCCGGAACCACTATTGGTTCCGATGGTTTTGGCTATCGATTCATTCATGGTATTCATCATAAGTTACCCCATGCAGGAAGTGTAGTGATTGGTGCCAATGTCGAAATTGGCGCCAATACCGTGGTTGACCGAGCCACTTTGGGCACCACTCGCATTGGTCAAGGCACGAAAATTGATAACCTAGTGCAAATCGCTCATTCGGTTAAAATTGGTGAACATAATATTATTTGTGCATTTACAGGCATAGCTGGAAGCTCCAGTACTGGTAATCATGTCGTACTAGCTGCCGATGTTGGCATTAGTGACCATGTCAGAATTGAAGACCAAGTCACATTGGGGGCCCGAACAGGTGTACCACCTAAAAAAGTATTGAAAAAAGGGATCACGTATCTTGGAAATCCCGCGCGGCCCAAGGAAAAAGCTTTAGAGCATGAACTATCCAGTACCCGAATCCCCTATATGAGAAAACACATTTCGAATATGCAAGAACGATTGCTGGAACTAGAACAAAAAATTGCGCAAATGACTGCTGAGATCGAATAATGAAAAATACCCGCTGTATGCTTGTTGATGGTTCTTCTTTTTTTTATCGTGCCTTCCATGCATTGCCGCCATTAATTAACTCGAAAGGCCAACCAACGGGGGCGATTTATGGCGTTGCTAACATGTTAAAAAAGTTAGTGGCTCAATATCAACCTGAATATATGGCGGTCATTTTTGATGCTCCAGGGAAAACCTTTAGAGAGGATATCTATCCAGCATACAAAGCACAACGCCCACCGACCCCAAGCGATCTAAAATGCCAGTATGAGCCTTTGGTGCAGTTGATTGAAAAACTAGGGCTCCCTGTTTATGCCATTCCTGGCGTGGAAGCCGATGATGTTATTGCCACACTTGCCAAACAAGCAGAGCAAATTCAACTTCCAGTATGTATTGCCACCAGCGATAAAGACTTTGCCCAAATGGTCAATGAACATATCACTCTCTACAATAGCATGTCAGACCAATGGCTAGATCCACAGGGAATCTTCGATAAATATGATATTCATCCCCACCAATTTATCGATTATTTATGTTTAGTAGGCGACACCTCAGATAATATCCCTGGCGTGCCCAAATGTGGTGCAAAAACAGCCGCAAAATGGCTCAACACCTATAAAACCTTAGATAATTTAGTTGCCAATGCAAATGACGTTTCTGGAAAAGTTGGGCAATACCTACGTGAAACCATTCCATTTTTTGTCACCAGCAAACGCTTAGTGACCATTGATTGCGGCCTTGAGTTACCCATGCATATTCGGGATTTAAAGCCCAAGGCCCCCGATCATGCAGGGATTTTAGAAATTGCCGAACAACTTGAATTCAAATCATGGGTAAAATCTGCAGTCAGCATTCCAGCCATACCAAGCAAGGCTGCCCCATCTTTGGTGCAAATTATCGCCAACATCGATGATCTGGATGCTTGGCTAGAAAAAATCAACGCAAATACCATTCTCATTTTTGACACCGAAACAGATAGTCTCGATGCACTTAATGCCAATTTGATTGGTATTTCATTGTGCACACAAGAAAATGATTGCTGTTATATTCCCTTACAACATCACGAACCAAACAACTGTGAGATTACTTTAGTCCTAGAACGACTAAAGCCGATTTTAGAAAATACCCAGATTGGCAAAGTAGGGCAAAATCTTAAATATGATAGCCATGTACTTGCTCGTGCTGGGATTGAACTAAAAGGGATCTTCTCCGATACGATGCTCGAGTCCTATCTTTTAAATAGCAGTGCTAACCGCCATGATTTGGGAACTCTCGCCAAAAAATATCTACATTTAGACTCCATCAGCTATGAAGACGTGGCTGGTAAAGGTGCAAAACAAATTCCATTTGCTGCAGTACCCATTGCCAGGGCGGCAGAGTACTCTGGTGAAGATGTCATGCTCACCCATCAATTGCATGACTATTTTATGCAACATTTAAATGATGAAGAAAAAAAATTATTACATGATATTGAAATTCCATTATTGCAAGTATTGAAAGACATGGAAGCTTGTGGTGTAGCCATTGACGGCGCATTATTGCAACAACAAGGGATTATACTTAAAGAAAAACTGAATACTTTGCAGCAAGAGGCTTGGTCAGCTGCCGGACAAGAATTTAATTTACAATCACCCAAGCAATTGGCAGAGATTTTTTTTGAAAAAATGCAACTTCCAATCATCAGTAAAACAGCAGGTGGACAAGCATCCACCGCTGAGGATGTCCTCCAAGTGCTTGCCCATGACTATCCCTTGCCCAATATCATTTTACAACATCGTCGCTTAAGTAAATTGGTCTCCACATACATTGACGCCCTTCCCAAACGTATTAACCCTGAAACGAGACGTGTGCACACCTCCTATAATCAAGCCGTGACCTCCACAGGACGCTTGTCATCCAGTGACCCTAATTTACAAAATATCCCCATACGCACTGAAGAAGGACGCATGATTCGTCGCGCATTCATTGCCAAACAAGGTTGCACTATCGTCACTGCAGACTATTCACAAGTCGAATTGCGTATTATGGCGCATTTGTCCCAAGATCCGTTGTTAATCAAAGCATTTAACAATAATCATGATGTCCATCAAGCCACCGCCAGTGAAATCTTTAGCATCCCCATTGATGAGGTCACTAAAGACCAGCGTCGGCATGCAAAAACCATTAATTTTGGTTTGATTTATGGCATGAGCGCTTTTGGTTTGGCCAAACAATTAGAAATATCACGTGCAGATGCACAGAACTATATCAACCGGTATTTCGAGCGCTATGCTGGCGTTTTACAGTATATGGAACAAGCAAAAGCCCTTGCTCATGGCCAAGGCTTTGTACAAACACTTATGGGGCGACGTTTGTATTTACCTGATATTCAAAGTAAGAATATGGGGAAGGTCAAAGCAGCTGAACGGGTGGCAATTAATGCGCCCATGCAAGGTAGTGCCGCTGATCTGATTAAAAAAGCGATGATTCATATCCATTCATGGCTGAAAAATCATCCTCAAATTCAAGCCCAGATGATCCTCCAAGTGCATGACGAATTGGTTTTTGAAGTCAATAATGACGATGTTGAAGCCTTTAAACCCCAGTTAAGAAAATCGATGGAAACAGCTATGCAACTTGCTGTCCCACTTTTGGTAAATATCGGTCAAGGGAAAAACTGGGAAGAGGCGCATTAAAGGTGCCTCACCCCTGATTGTGTTGCAATAATCACATTATCTGCGGTTCTTCTGGCGAAAATACCATTTTCAATTACGCCGACTATTTGGTTTAAACGTTGCTCCATCTCTAAAGGATTGAGCATATCCAATTGATAGACATCGATAATGATATTACCATTGTCGGTTAAAAACCCTGAGCGGTAATCCGGATTGGCAGAGAGTTTTAACAGCTCACGACCAACAGCGCTTCTGGCCATCGGCAATACTTCAACGGCAATGGGAAAGTCCCCCCAATAATCGGCTCTAAATTTCGTTTCATCAATTAAACAGACAAACTTTTTAGCGTAAGTCGCGATTATTTTTTCCCGCGTCAATGCGCCACCACCGCCTTTTTTGAGCTCTTTTCGGGCATTAATTTCATCGGCACCATCAAAATACAAAGGTATCTCATTGACGGTATTCATATCAAGAATGGGTATGCCCAAAGCTCTAATACGCGAGGTGGTTTCATTGGAGGCCGATACACAACCTTCAATTTTATTTTTTACTTTCGCCAACTCATCAATAAAAGCATTGATGGTGCTGCCACTCCCTATACCAATGACCATATCTTCTTCAATCATTTCAATGGCGGCTAATGCGGCTTGTTTTTTTAATTCTTCTACTGAAATCATGGTTTTCTCATTAAAAAGGCTTTCGACCATTTAGATTATTAATGCCCACATCCAAGATGTCAATTTAATACGTTTGGCTTGTGAACATTGCCCGCATCACCTATGATAAATATAAGGACATATGCCACAAACTTTACAAGGGACGATCATGATTTATGAAAATATTTTACAAACCATCGGTCATACACCTTGCGTTCGCCTGCATCGAATCGGGCAAGATCTGCCCTGCCAGTTATTTGCAAAATGTGAGTTCTTCAATCCGGGTGGCTCTATCAAAGATAGAATCGGATATGCCATGGTTGAACAAGCAGAAAAATCCGGTCGAATTCAACCTGGTGATACATTAATTGAGCCGACCTCTGGCAATACCGGAATCGGCATTGCTTTGGCAGCCGCGGTAAAAGGCTATAAAGTCATTATCACCATGCCTGCAAAAATGAGCATGGAAAAACAGGTGGTCCTTGAACGCTTAGGTGCGACTATCTATCGAACCAGAACGGAAGCAAAGTGGAGTGATCCCGATAGCCATATTTCACTTGCCAAACAATTACAAAAAGAAATTCCCAACTCACATATCCTTGACCAATATAACAATCCGGTCAATCCAGAAATCCATTATCAGACCACTGCCGAAGAAATCATTGAAGATTTCGGTCATGACTTACACATGGTGGTAGCCGGCGTAGGTACGGGTGGCACTATTACTGGGGTTGCTAGACGTTTAAAGGCTTTCAACCCCAGTATCCAAATCATTGGTATCGACCCTATCGGTTCTATCCTAGGCGGTGGCGATGATATAGCCCCTTATTTGGTTGAAGGCATAGGCTATGATTTTATCCCGAATGTGCTCGATAATTCCCTCATTGATAAATATATCAAAACCAACGATAAAGACTCATTTCAGACCGCACGACGCTTAATTGCTGAAGAAGGTTTGTTAGTTGGTGGCTCTTGTGGTGCGGCCATGTGGGGTGCATTGCAAGCAGCTCGTCATCTAAAGGAAGGACAGAAATGCTTGGTCATTCTCCCCGACTCTATCCGTAATTATTTGTCTAAATACGCCCGTGATGAATGGATGCAAGACCATGGTATGTCTTAAGAAATGGCTTGATCAACAAGCCATCAAAAAATGGCGACGACAATACCATATCTTAGAGCATATCAACGAAATCAACAGGCACTATGCAGATGTAAATGGCTTTGAGATCTCAACCCAAGCGCGTATCGAAACCCCACAACTTGAGCTCACTTACGGTGAAATTCAATTAGAAAGTTTTTTAGCACTCATTTCAATGACCAAACCCTCTCATGAAAGCATATTTTATGATCTGGGTTGTGGTTTAGGCAAAACAGTATTGGCCTGCAGCCAAGTCTTTGCTATGAAAAAATGCTATGGCGTAGAATGCATACCAGAGCTTGTCAATATCGCCAAGCAAAAATCAAAAGGCAATATCACCTATTTACAACAAAATATTTTAGATACGCAATGGGCGGATGCTACTATTCTTTTTATCAATGTCGCAAGCTTTATCCCCGAGCTATGGCAAGCCATCACTCAAAAAATCCAACATCAACCCGTTTCTACCATTATCACGTGTGCCAAACCACTTGCGCTTTCAGAAGTCTATACGGTCACTAAGACTCAAGTATTATGCTCCTGGGGAGTAATTCCCGCTTATATTCACAAACTCACTTAAATGACATCTTTGATGGATTTTTTAGCATTATTAGCTGAAGGTTCTGTCGCAAAAACTTTTAAAATCTAAAAACGAGTATTCTCCGGGCGAGCTGGAGTGAAACGCCTTAAAGCCCTTCATTGGCTTGGTGATTTTTTTAATCAATCGATGGTCTTGTTCAACAATATTATTGAGGTATTTGATTTGCCTCACGGTTAATTGAACGAACATAAAACCCAGCAAACACAACAATGCAAGCTTCAAATTAATCGTATCAATCCCAGCTTTATTTGCGCCGCTCTTGTCGATGGTAACCTTTTCTGGCAACCCATTATACCCAATTGCTTTTTCAAAAAAAGCCCTAGCAGCAGGCTCGTCACGTTTTTCAGAAAGCATAAAATCAACAGTTTGACCTTCTTTGTCAACGGCACGATAAAAGTATACCCATCGGCCTTTTACTTTAATATAGGTTTCGTCCATGCGCCATGAAATTCCAACAGGGCGCTTATAGCGCTTGCGGAAGGACTCTTCCAGTTGATGTGCATAATGAATAACCCAGCGATTGATGGTGGAGTGGTCAACCTTCAGGCCGAGCTCTGACGCCAGCTCTTCAATGTCACGCTAGCTAAATGCGTAGGCTACGTACCAACGAACTAGCATTACAATCATCTCTTTTTTAAAGTGGCGCTGTTTAAAACTGATCATTGGATATCCCTGTCGCGGTTTCAATGATCTAATTATAGGCACGAGCTAGCTTTTGCGACAGAACCATGCCTGTGGCAGTAATTCTTTACTTAAAACCTTTTTAATATCTGTGTTAATACATGGCCATAAAAAACCCAAAACATGTAAAGACAAATCAGAAGGAAGCGCTTCCTTTAAAAAAGGAAACTTTTCATTAAAAACTTGAATCGTTGCTTTTATACCATGACCACTATAACGATTTAATGTTGTTAATTTTTCTTGGGAAAGTTCTTCACAATGGATATTTATAACATAAGGTAAACACCTGGAAATTTGCTCGAGCTCTTCTACAGTTTTTTCTTCAAGGTGATTCCAGCCCAAATTCAAAGAAGTGACTGATGGTGGAATAGCTCCCATTATGGCAACAAGGCCAGCGCCAGTTTTTCGTCCGAGGTCATTCCTGCTCAAATTCAATGAGGTAACTGATGGTGGAATAGCTCTCATTATGGCATCCAGGTCAGTGCCAGTTCTTTCTGCAAGGAAAGGATTCCAATGCAAATCCAAGGAAGTAACTGATGGTTGAATAGCGCTTAATATAGCAACCAGTTCAGCAACAGCTCTTTGCCCAACCCATGTCAAATCCAAAGAAGCGACTGATGGAATAGCTCCTAATATCCTAATAAGTTCATCAGTAGTCCTTTGATTAAGCCCTCGCAAATTCAAAGAAGCGACTGGTGGAATAGCTCCTAATATCCAAATAAGTTCATCAATAGCTCTTAGCCAAAGTATATGCCAATCCAAATCCAAAGAAATGACTGATTTTGGAATAGCTCCCAATATAGGAACAAGTTCGCCAATAGCTCTTCCTTCAAGTTCATTCCTGCTCAAACTCAAATAAGTAACCGATGCTGGAATAGCGCGCATCATGGCAACAAGTTCAACGGCATCTTTTCGCCCAAGGTCATTCCTGTCCAAATACAAAGAAGTGACCGATGGTGGAATAGCTTTCATTATTGCAACCAATTCAGCGCCAGTTTTTTCCCCAAGTACATTATTGTCTAAATCCACAAAGGTAACTGATGGTTGAATAGCTTTCATTATTGCAACCAATTCAGCGCCATCTTTTCGTGCAAGGTAATTTGAAGCCAAATTCAATGAGGTAACTGATGGTGGAGTAGCACTCAATACGGCAATGTCAATCAGCACCTTATAGGGACCACCTAGTCGCACCTTTATGGACCCACTAAAACGGTCGCAAAATCATATCAAACAAGGTGTATTTTATATCAATTTCATTCGACTACAATGTTTATTTTTTGT
>JAKFUY010000086.1 GCA_021732495.1 Legionellales bacterium
ACAAGGAACCCTATGAATACCCCCAAAGAGCACCCAATTGATGAATCATTTCTAATTATCGAGGGTGTCGATGAAAATTTTGAACCAATTACGCATTTTGAAACAAAAAATATATCCCCTACCAAAGTAGCTGAATCATTTATCATCGACATCACTCCCTCACCCAAGCCACAAACACTCAATAAAAACATGGGAACTCTCATTATTTTATTAGGCATCAGTGGTGCCACTATTTTTTCCTGGATTTTCAATGGCGTAGAATCACCGACAAACAAGGTGATCGAAAGTATAGGAGTAAGTATTTCACTTGCAGGAATGTTTTTTTTACTTAAAAATAGATCGGTAAGGGATATGTTGCCTGAAGAGATTGGTGCAACAAACGACAGGCCCCATCACCATTAATCATGTATATCACGGAGGATTTACTCAAATGAACAAAAAAGTCTATTTACTTCTTCTCAGTAGCTTATGTTTTTGCAAGGGGTTATATGCTGATTCGATCACGACGGAAGTGTACTCAGGGGAAAATAAACCCGTTGGAAATATTGAATTTAAAGATAGTCAATATGGATTGCTCATCACCCCGCATTTGAAAGGACTGCCGCAAGGCATGCATGGTTTTCATATCCATGAACATGCCGACTGCGGTGATCATGCAATGAAGGCTGGTGGTCACTTAGATCCTAAACAAGCTGGAAAGCACTTGGGGCCATATAGTGATGGTCATTTAGGTGATCTACCCGCTTTAACCGTCAACGAACAAGGCGAAGCCAACACTACCGTTTTAGCACCTCGTTTGAAAGTAAGTGATATTAAAAATCACGCCATTATGATCCATGCAGGAGGTGATAATTACTCAGACACTCCTGCTTTGGGTGGCGGCGGAGCTCGACTCGCTTGTGGGAAAATCTCTTAAAAACCATTAAGGGGGCTGTGGGCTCCCTTATTTTTCTCTAGACAAACAAAAAATAAAATGAAATGATATGAAACTTTTTTTATAATCAGTTAAGTTGAATGAATCTAAACACTTCCAAAACTAATTTTCGATGGCTTGTGGTAAGCATGTTATTTCTGATTTCAATGCTCAATTATATCGATAGAGCATCGATGGGATATGCAATTACCTTAATTGCCAAAGATTTTCAATTCTCCGAAGGTGACATTGGTTTAATACTCGGTGCTTTTGGTATTGGATATATATTCTCCACTTTTTTAGGTGGTGTTTCAGCAGATACATTTGGTGCGAAAAAAACATTAACTATCTCAACGATCTTGTGGAGTATTTCAATTCTATCTCTGGGATTATGCGGAAATTTTTATATGTTTGTCTTACTGAGGGTCTTTTTTGGACTTTCTGAAGGACCAAATTTTCCATGTGTCACCAGAGCTATCAGTGACTGGTTGCCTGCAGATGAACGAGCAAGAGCGTTCACGTTTAGTTTAATTGCCGTACCTATATCACTAGGTATTGGTGGACTGCTTGTATCTTGGGTGATTAGCCATGTGGGCTGGCGCTATTGTTTTATAGCATTATCTATTCTTACCATTTTATGGGTGCCTATTTGGCTAAAATTTTTCACCAATCTCCCCAAAGATTCTCAATATGTAAATTCAGCTGAACTCGAATATATTCAAAAAACATCCATTATTAGTGATACTACTAAAAATGGAAAAATTTCAATGCGATTACTTTGCCTTGAGCCTACCTTGCTTACGAATCATATTGGCTATTTTGTATTTGGTTTCTATTTGAATTTCTTTATGACCTGGTTGCCCACCTATTTAATGAATGTACAACATATTCCATTTAACCAGCTGGGAGGTTATACGCTTTTACCGTGGGGATTTGCAGCTTTAATGCTTTGGGCTGTTGGTTTATTGTCAGATAAAATATTTCAAAAAACTAAAAGTTACCGACTGTCACGCACTTATCCTATCATCATCAGTCAATTATTGGCCGCAAGTTTTGTTATCGCTATCAACTTCACCCATGAGTTGTCATGGATTGTCTGTTTTATTACCTTGGGTGTTGGATTTTCAATGAGTGCGAATGCACCATTTTATGCAGTAAATGTTGATATTGCGAAAACCCGCGCAGCCAGCTCATTAGGCATTATGAGCATTTGTTTTTCATTATCAAGCATCATCGCCCCTGCTCTTTCTGGATATATCGTGAGTTTAACCGGTCGTTTTGATGTTGTATTTTACTTTATGACAGCGCTTAGTTTAAGCTCTGTGGTCCTAATGTTTTTATTTCACAATAAAAACACTGGGAAACCAGCTCTCGAATTGTCGTATTGCTAATCATCCATGCCAGCGACACTGAAAATTCTCTTTGCCGTATATATAACAGCCTCTGACATCATGTATTTTCACGCAACTACAATTACTCTGATGTATTTGTATCTCACATCTATTCTGCGCATCCAATTCATCCTGACCGCAAAAGCTATAACCAATGGGTGCAAAAGCAGTCCCCAAGGCAAAAATGGCAACATTGCGTACTACTCTGTTTCTTCTATCAAACATAGTGCCTCCTTAAATCAATCTGATTTAAAACAACCTCTATGTATTAAAATTTAGCAGAAAATTCTCAGTATGCAATTTTTATGTAGAAAATGAAGGCACCGTGTCTCAATGGTAAAAAGGTCTTCCTAGATATAACAAAAATATTGCTAAACATATCGAAACCGACGCGGTGATATAAATACGAAGCCTCAAATAGGCTGGGGACCAAATCCCATGCTTGGTTAAACGGATATCCACCAATAAAACCAACCATAAACAGGTCAATAACATCACAAAACTAATGATCCAGTTGGGCACCAACATGCCTAACCATGCAAATACCATGGCTAAATTACTACAAACCATCACCTTTGTTGATGATTTTTTTTCCAGTTGCGAGGCAGCACCCCATTGACTTCCCGCAATGAACGTCACTATCAACGCCGTATAGGTGCTTATAATCACAACCGCAATAGGCCAGATGAAGTCGCTCAGCTTTAAAAAAACCGCAGAAAAATGTTTAGGGGATGGTGTATACCCTATCAACGAAAAAATTTTATTCATCGATACGGCAGCCAAAATAAGCACGTAAGGAATCATGCCTGACCATGCTAAAGTTTTACAAGTTCTCGATGGTTGTTGCATTATCGAATATCCTTATCATGCTCTGGCCAATAATTGGCATTTTTAACAACATTGTCCAATGATTTTAATTGTTGTAACAACGGTTTCATTAAATGCAGAGGCCAGCTATTAGGGCCATCACTTAAAGCTTGTGAAGGATTGGGATGGGTTTCCATAAATAAGCCTGCAATACCGACGGATACCGCAGCTCTTGCAAGTACCGGTACAAACTCTCTTTGACCACCAGATACTAATCCATTACCACCAGGCAATTGTACGGAATGCGTGGCATCAAAAACGACAGGACAGTTCGTTTCTCTCATTACGGCGAGAGAGCGCATATCAGACACTAAGTTATTGTAACCAAAAGATGAGCCTCGCTCACAGACCATAATATTTTCATTGCCGGTACTCTGTGCTTTTATAACCACATTTTTCATATCCCATGGCGATAAAAACTGTCCTTTTTTAATATTAATAGGCTTGCCCGTTGCTGCAACACGTTGAATAAAATTGGTTTGACGACATAAAAAAGCCGGTGTTTGTAACACATCAACCACATCAATGACTTCATCTAGCGGAGTGTCTTCATGAACATCTGTTAATATCGATAAATTAAATTCAAGTTTTACGCGATTTAAAATTTCCAAGCCTTGGGCAATGCCAGGACCGCGATAACTTTCAGCAGAGGAGCGATTCGCCTTGTCAAATGAAGATTTGTAAATTAATTGAATGGATAATTCCTCGCAAATATTTTTCAATACTTCTGCAGATTGCATGGCAATGTATTCATTTTCAATGACGCAGGGTCCTGCAATCAAAAAAAATGGCTGTTGTAAACCGACCTCATGTCCTTGTAATTTCATTTGCCTTCCTTGTGTATTCGTACGGCTTTTACAAATTGATTAAAAATAGGGTGCGGCTGTCTTGGTGTCGATAAAAACTCTGGATGAAACTGACAAGCTACGTAAAAAGGATGGGATGGCAACTCAATCATTTCAACCAATGTGTTTTCAGCAGCGCGCCCTGAAATCACTAAACCATGTTTTTCAAATTCAGTAACAAAGTTTTCATTCACCTCATAACGATGGCGATGACGTTCAACAATCGGTGTTTTTCCATACATCTGCATGGCAAGCGTGTCTGGATTCAATTCACAATAATAAGCCCCTAAACGCATCGTCCCACCCAGATCAGTGTGCTCAGATCGCTGTTCTACTCGGCCATCTGTGGTTCGCCACTCTTGGATTAAACCAATAACAGGATAAGGTGTCTGTGAATCAAATTCAGTTGAATTGGCTTGTGCTAAACCAACCACATTTCTGGCAAATTCAATCACTGCCGTTTGCATCCCCAAACAAATTCCAAAAAATGGGATCTGATGTTCTCTAGCATATTGGATCGCTTTAATTTTCCCTTCAATGCCACGATGTCCAAAACCACCAGGTATCAAAATACCATCAACATCTGATAAGATGTCAACACCCTCATCATTGACTCTATCAGCGTCTAAATAAAACACTTCCACTTTGGTTTGACTATGAATGCCCGCGTGTTGCAAGGCTTCATGAATCGATTTATAAGCATCATTAAGTTCAGTATATTTACCCACCAATGCAATTTTAACTTTTAGATTTTGATTGGCTTGTGCTGCCAATACGGCATGCCAATCTGATAAATCGGCTGGCTTAGCATCAATGGCAAAATGTTTAACAACAATGTCATCAACTTGTCCGTCTTTGAGAATCATCGGTATCTGATAAATACTTTTTACATCAGGCAAACCAATCACGGATTTTTTTTCGATATTGCTAAATAGGGCTATTTTTTCTCTATCCTGCTCAGCCAAAGGTTTTTCTGACCGACAAATGAGAATATCCGGCTGAATCCCAATAGAACGCAATTCTTTTACAGAATGCTGTGTGGGTTTTGTTTTGGTCTCACCTGCGGTTGCGATATAAGGAATTAAGGTTAAATGAATAAATAAAGTCTTTTGACTGCCAAGCTCCATTCGCATTTGGCGAATCGCTTCTAAAAACGGCAATGACTCAATATCGCCAACAGTGCCGCCAATTTCAACCAAAGCGATATCTGATCTATCGGCACCGAGTTTGATACAGCGCTTAATTTCATTGGTGATGTGTGGAATCACTTGAACAGTGCTTCCTAAGTAATCACCCCGTCTTTCTTTTTTAATAACATTGTCATAAATACGACCTGAGGTAAAATTATTTAGACTCGACATTGGCGTTTGAATAAAACGTTCATAATGTCCTAGATCCAAATCTGTTTCAGCACCATCATGGGTCACAAATACTTCACCATGCTGGAAAGGACTCATCGTTCCGGGATCAACGTTAATATAAGGGTCTAGCTTTATTAACGTCACTTTCAACCCTCTTGATTCCAATACGGCTGCTAAAGATGCTGCAGCAATACCTTTACCTAGAGAAGAAACCACCCCACCTGTAATAAAAATATAATTTGTCATTCCACTCACTCAACTCTGGATTTGATCGATGATATCAAACATCATTAATGCAGCTGCTGCTGCATCAACACCTTTGTGACCATGACGTCCGCCAACCCTGGCAAGTGCTTGATCTTCATTCTCTGTTGTTAACACACCAAAAATAACAGGACATCCTGTGTCAAGTGCTACTTGCTGGCATCCCAAACTTGCTTGATGACATACATAATCATAGTGGTCTGTTTCACCTCGAATGACAGCACCTAAGGTAATAATCACATCATAATTCTGGGTTTGTAAAAGTTTTTTGGCCACCAACGGCAACTCAAAAGCACCAGGAACTTCCACGACAGTAATATGCTCGGCATCAACACCACTTTTGAGTAAATGGTCAACACACCCAAGATGTAACCGGCTGGTAATAAAATAATTAAATTGACTGACCACTACAGCAATACGAATACTATCTTTATTGATATGGGGCCTTGTTGTGATGATTTTCATCGCCAAACGATCCTTATACTTAACAGACTTGTCATTTTTTTATTTTTAACAAATGACCCAGTTTTTTTTGTTTAATTTCAATATATCTACTATTTTCGGGATTCGCGGGGATATCAAGGGGCTCGCGGGTTTCAATCTCGATACCATAGGACTCTAGAAACTCTAATTTTTTAGGATTGTTGGTCAATAGACGTATACGATTCCAATTAAAATGTTTAAGCACCTGATAAGCAATCGAATAATCACGACTATCTACTGGCAATCCCAGGCTTATATTGGCATCAACCGTATCTAAACCCTGATCTTGGAGCACATAAGCCCTCAGTTTATTCGCCAGGCCAATTCCTCTACCTTCCTGTCTTAAATAAATTAACAGTCCGCCTTCTTTAGCAATTTTTTCTAGGGATATTTGTAATTGAGGCCCACAATCGCATCGCAATGAACCTAATAAATCACCGGTCAAACATTCCGAATGTACTCTAACAAGAGGCGCCTTTGTTGTATCGATAACCGGTTTGTACAATACAAAATGTTCAAGTTCATCAATATCATTTTTAAAGAGCGTCATTTGAAAATCGCCCAAAGATTCGATGGGAATTCTCGCTTGAATTTCTTCTGAAATTAATGATTCAGTCTGAATACGGTAATTGACAATATCTTGAATGCTAATCACAGGTAGATGATGTTTTTGTGAAAATAAATCTAACTCATCCCTACGGCTCATTGTCCCATCTTCATTCATAATTTCACAAATCACTGCTGATGGTTGGAAACCTGCAATACGCATCAAATCAATACTGCCTTCGGTATGTCCTCGCCTTGCAATCACACCTTTGGATTTGGCTTTTAAAGGAAATACGTGGCCAGGATAAATTAAATCTGAAGGTTGGCAATCTGAATGTATGGCCGTCAAAATCGTATGTGCACGATCACTTGCTGAAATTCCCGTCGAAACACCTGCTGCAGCCTCAATTGATACTGTAAAGGCAGTATCATAGGGGGAGCGGTTACAGCGTGTCATCATCGGTAACTGCAATTTCTGCACTTTTTCTTCAGTTAAGGTCAAACAAATTAATCCCCGACCATATGTTGCCATGAAGTTAATTGCATCAGGGGTCACAAGCTCTGCTGCCATGACCAAATCACCTTCGTTTTCTCGATGTTCATCATCGACGAGTATCACCATGCCACCAGAACGCAGTACATTCATCGCATTTTGGATTGATTGCATAAAATTATTTATGATTGTCATTTAAAACCTATGGTGTCACGTGTTGTAAATAATATGCCACTTGATGCGCTATCATGCGCGCCATATAATCAAATTCAACATTCAAAAGCTGGCCTATCTTCAGATTTTGCAAAGTGGTATGCGTTAATGTGTGTGGAATCAACATCAGTTCAATCATCTCATCGGCCACTGCATTGATAGTCAAACTTACGCCGTTTAAGGTAATACTTCCTTTTGGAATTAAAAACCGCTTGTGTTCGTTGGTAAAACCACTGATACGAAGTTTAACATAATTATCGACTTGCTCAAAACAAGAAATCATTGCCGTGGTATCAATATGCCCTGTAACATAATGACCGCCCATTCTCGTATCTGATCTTGCGGCCTGCTCTAAATTGACTTTCTGCTGAACTGACAATGATTTAAAATAGGTTTTATCCAATGTCTCAGAAGATACATCAAACCATAGAGACCGTACTGTACGTTCAATCACTGTTAAACAAACCCCGTCAATGGCAATACTATCTCCCAATTCAATACCTGGAAAGGGATTTTCGATCTCGATACGCATGCTATCGTCTTCACGAATAATTTGCAAAACCAAGCCTGTCGCCTCAACAATACCTGTAAACATCACTGTTCCTGCCAAATAAATGTTGTCAATATATTATCATCCATCTGTTCTGATTGTAACTCAAAGGGTTGACTGAAAAAGTTATAATCAAGTTGGTATGCATCTATCCCTTTCTTGCCTAAAATGGTAGGAACCAAAAAAACATGCGTAACTTGAACCAGTTTTTCTCGGTGCATCGCAGCCATTAGCGTAGGGCCTGCTTCAAGCCATACATCGTGAAAACCAAGCTCTGCCAATTTTATCACTAAGGATTGTAAACACAAACCGACATCAGTCTGACCAATAGGATGGTATATCACAGTCGGCAAATAGAATGTCGGTTTTTGATTCGGTGCGTGGAATATATGCACTTGTTCTGAATGTTTGAAAAATTGTTCACCTCCGGTAAGCCGCAGATGGGTGTCTAATACAGCAATGATTTTACCAAAAGAAGGATCTGAAAGCCGCACATTCAATTTGGGATCATCGATTAAAATAGTATTGGCGGAGGTCAAAATGACATCCGTTTGTGAACGTTGCCGATGGGTAAATTGATTAGCGAGCGTATTGGTTAGGTATGCCCGTGCACTTAAAAAACCCACTTTGGCATCAAAGCTTTGTGCCCATTTGGCTGTTATAAAAGGTCTTTTTTTATTAACCCAATGCTGATAACTTTGATAAAACTTACTAATTTCTGGGAGAGGATGATAAATAACCTTTACACCATGGCTTTTAAGTATTTCAAACGTATCATTTTCAGGAACATGGATATGGGGATCTTTAAAACCAAATATCACCGTTTCCACACCGTAATCAAGAATTGCTTTCACGCATGGCGGCGTCTTCCCCCAATGATTGCAAGGCTCTAAAGTCACATACAAACTTAAATTTTCAATACCGGGTGGAATTGTCGATAGCACAGCTACTTCTGCATGGGGCTCGCCCGGACTATGATGGAAAGCTTGTGCGATGACCTGCCCTTGATGCACCGCAACTGCACCGACACTAGGATGTGGTGCACAAAAACCCCGTCTTTTTTTAGCTTCAGTAAGGGCATGATACAAAAACATTTCATGTGAAGCCGAATTAATTTCTTTCATATCATTCAAAATGATTAAAATACATGCTCTAATGATAACAAATTACTCATTTAGGAGTAGCATAAAATGTCGTATTTGTTAAAATATAAAAAAGGATTATAAAGTATAACATGAAATTTAAAAACGCAATCACTCTTATTTTTGCTTTATTTTTAAGCCTCAACAGCGTTTGTCATGCTTTTATAGCCTATTCTAATAAAGAACTTGATGAGTTAGAAAAAGAGTTTAAACGAAGTATTAATGAATCTCCACAAGTGGTGCGTGATCCTCTCGCTAAAACATATATTAATAATCTCGCTGGCAAATTGGCTTTACATGCCGAGATGGATAGACCCTACTTTTTTATTGTTCGTTCTCCAGAAATCAACGCATTTGCTGGTCCCGGCGGCTACATTGGGGTCAATACACAACTCATTTTAGCTACCGACTCTGAAAGCGAATTAGCAGCGGTGATGGCGCATGAAATGTCCCACGTCCGCCTACATCATCTATACCGTATGATAGAGCATCAAAAAGGGATGCAAATCCCAAAGCTTGCAACTTTACTAGCAGCAGCTGCTTTAGGAATCCTTAATCCTATTGCGGGCAGTGGAGCACTGATGGGCGCCTTATCTGGTTTTGAGCAAGATTCCGTCAATTACGTGCGTTCTAATGAGAAAGAAGCCGACAGTGTTGGAATTGGTATTCTGGCCAAAGCAGGCTTTGATCCGACAGGGATGCCTGGTTTTTTTAAAAAAATGCAACAAAACATGCGATATTATTATACTGACAATATTCCTGCTATTTTAAGAACTCACCCCTTGGATGAATATCGTATCGCAGAGGCTGAAAATAGAATCGCTCAGCTTCCTTACCGACCCAAACCTGCATCATCGAATGACTATTATCTATTTAAAGAACTGACACGACATGACGTCCCTCACGATTCTCAGAAATTGTTAGAGTTTTACAGCAAACAATGTCGCAGAATTTCACCCGATTTTGCCTGTGATTATGGCAAAGCCCTTACCAATATTGAACTGGGTCAAATGAGCAAAGCCAAGACCTTGCTTATCCCCTATCAAAATGGTGAATTTGCAAAAGACCCTTTTATTAATTTAGCCTTAGCAAAAGCCGAACAAGGTATGGGAGAGAAAACCGAGGCCCAAACGATTTATCAACGATTTTATGATGTCTCGCCAAATAACAGCGCTGTTATCAATCAATATTCTGAATTTCTCTCGGAACAAAACGATCCTAGAAAAGCGTTATCCGTACTTTTGAAGGCGCATCGAAAAATGCCCCAAGATTTAGGGGTTTGTCTGAAATTAGCGAGAGTGCAAGCAAAGTTGAAATTACTCGCACAAGCTTATTTTACAGAAGCGACATGTCATTTGATTAAAGGTGAAAATAGAGCAGCCATGGAACAACTCAATATTGCCAAACGCTACACCAAACCCAATAGCTATATTTATCAACGAATTACGGCAAAAATTGATGAAATCAAAGACTTTTCAGAAGAAAAATAAACCTAACAACTCTTAATCTATTTAGGTTTCAAGCCAGGGCGAATACCTGCCTTCATTAGTTCCTCTGCTTGAAGTTTGAGTGCCAATTCCTCATCTGTTAATTGCTCTTTTTTCTGATTGATCAGTTCTGCTTTTTGAAAAATATCACTACTTTGATCAATGAGGCTCAACACGGTAAGCTTGTGATTTGGGGTGATGTTTATTATGGTTGCAATAATCTGTTGATAAATTGTTTTCAATTCACCTAATTTCGCTTCCTTTGCTGCAATAACAGCGAGTGGCGTATTGCGCATTGCTTGTTGATTCCCTAATGCATCGGATGCTGTGCGAATTGCTTCGCGAAGAAGATCGCCTTTATTGCCATCCTGCTCCAATGTAGTGATCAGATTTTGATTGTAACTCAGAGGTGCGGCACCAAATTGCTGCATTTTCAAATGGCTATAAGCGCAGGTAAAATCTCCACATGCATATCCATCTTTCTGTTTATGAGTAGGGCCTGTAGTCATAACCCCTACATTTTTAACGCCACATTGGGTTAACAAACCCAAGGCAAGAACTCGGATTGCATCTGCACCTGCTGGACCATAGGGGTCAAAAAGTTCAAGCTGATACTGACCTTGTTTATCGTCGGGCTTCGTTAAATAAATTCCACGCCAGTGACCAGGACCAATAGGAATAACAATATGCTTAATACCCTCTCTCTCAAGAGCCATTTTTAAGCCATCACATACAGCATACGTAGATGCGTCGAAGCGGTTTATAGGGGCCAGCACGTCAATATTGCCAGAAGACTTGGGCATTAGCCTGGTCATATCATGGTCTTGTAACTGATCGCGTTGCCCACGCTGATGAATATCTAAATGGTCAAAATGACCCTGCCAGCGATGTTGCTGCCTGTTCATATGCGTTTCCTTATCCCAGATCTCTATCATTCTAGAAAAAATAGAGTCAACTAAAATTGACTGAACTCGTAGTTGTGCGTCAATAAGGTCGAATATTTCCGAGGATTGTTTAGATAAATCGTAACTAAGTTGCGCTGATAGGCTATTAAGTTCTTGTAGACGGCTTAAGCCTTCTTTAGTAAGCGAACTATAACGGGCCTTTAATACTTCAAGGCTTTTCATTGTATTGGCTGCATTCAATGGCATTTTATAATTCCTTAATTTACAATGGAGAACCATGTAATTTATAATCTGATAGCATTTATTATACACAAGTCCTATGGTGTCTGCAAAGTTGTAGAATCGTTTAATACTTGTTTTTCATTAAATAGCAGCGGTTCCCGGCGAGGCCGGAACCTGCTGTACATAAGGCATTTTAAGCGGGTAATAATATATTTTCGCGAGGACTATGAGTTAACATGTCCACTTTTAATTTTAAAGTTGACATTGGATATTGAGTTGCACAGATTTGGTTGGAACAGTTAAAGCAAGTTTTTCATCAATTAATGAAGTGAAGAAAAACGCGAAAGATAGATTAGCTTAGTTGATGAGATAATGGCCGGCTATGCGCTATTCAGTTTGAAGTACCCCTCATTTCTACAGTTTGATCGTCACCATTGAGATGGTATGGTTAGCCATAATATCGAGTGTATTTTTGGTATAAAAAATATCCCCTCAGATACCCAGATGAGGAAGCAATCAAACCGACCTTACTTCGCCCCACCTACAGGCACCTGTTTGCACAATGTCGGAGAAGCGAGCATCTAGAGTTATTCAAGCACAATGAAAATCGTTATTTAATGCCATTGGATGGAACTGGGTATTTCAATTCAATAGATGAAGTCAAAGACTTTTCAGATGAAAAATAAGCTCTAAAATTTCTGTTGTGGTGGTTCATCGACCCCATCTACGATGTCCGCTGCGCCTTGTTTGTGTTGTTTAACTTCTTGATATTTAGCATAAAGTTGATAGGCAGAAATAACAGTAAATATCAAAGCGATAGCAGCAACAACAGCTGCAACGATTGAAATGGATAAAGGTAAAGTAACCGTTGTCATCGCTAACACGCCTATCTTCACCAATATTGGCGTTAATTTGCCGAGTATCACAAAAATGGCAGCAGCCATCAGCAATGACTCTACAAAAAGCTGGAGAAAATAAAAGGGATATCTCATTATCAAATATTCATCCAATTTATTTTGCATATCCTGAGCACTGATATAACCAAGCCGTTGTGCATATTCATTTAATCGCATCTCTTTTGGTTTTTTCTTTTCAAAAAAAACCTCCATCCATATTTTTTTATCTCCAGGGAGAGCTTCATCTGTCTGAAAATTCACACATAAAGGATCTTTCTTATATTTTTTTATTATTAATTCAATATCATCGACACTTTTATCTTTGAAGTAATTGACATCCTGATAGGCTTGATTCAACGTTTCCATCAATTGTTTTCGTAATTCAAGGGTTTCTGGGCGTGTTCCAAGATAATCATGCATTAAGCCCAAATCACATAACTTTTCAAATTTAACATCTCTGTCATCGAGGTTCCTATCCACCTTCAGACGTTCTCCAAACGCTCTAAAAGCCTCGTAGTTTAGAGCTTTATCACCCATTAAAGGTTCTATTAATCCTGAGATTTTTTCTGAGTGAAGTGCTTCCCTAATGTATTCATTCACCCCTGATAATTTTAGAACTTCTTTATTCTCGTCATGGGGAATTTGGTCATGAATGACAAATGTGACAGTGCGGTTTACAGGTGGAAGGTTTATATCTCGAATTAATGCGACCATAAATGGATGGTCACTTATCTTGTCACTATCGATATAATAAATAGAGCACCCACAAAGCCTGCCTTTATCGTCTTCATAAATAAATCCTTGATAAGGGGCGCATTTATTACCTCGACGAGCAAAATGTTCTACAAAATACTCCATATCTTTGAATAATAAATACTTATTAGTAAATATCTGAGCGTTAAAATCGCCTTGATTATAACTGAGCTTTTCTTCTGGTTTGAGTAAACGTTCCTGAATTGAATCGACATTGCCATAAAAATTGATAAAAGAAGATCGGGGTAAATCAACTTTAACAGTACCGATATTATCTGCAAAAGGATTTAAAGCATAATATTCTTTTGGGAAACCCAATTGGTCAATGACTTCAATATAAGTACCTTGATAAAGTATAAATGCCATCATTCCATCCTAAATTAAGAAAACAGCTTAAATTGTTGATATACCAGATTGTAGGAAATATTATTTTGGTTGGCTTGTATTACTGAGAGCAATTGTTTCTACGCCTTGCTTAAAATCATTTTCAATCTCTTGAAATTGTTTTGTTTGCTCCATTTCGTGCATCCGCAGAATTAAGAACATCCAGCCGAGTACTGGAATAAGGCTCATTAATAAAATAAAACCGGTCTCATATCTGAAGGGCTCTACAATATGATGCTTTCGATACGATACAAAGCAATCGATATCTTGAGAGTCTATGGGTGGTTTTATTTTTACCATTAAGTTTTCGCAATATAATTTTTCAAGTTTATGTTGTCTAGTTTTGATTTGTTCTGAAAATTCTACTCGCTTACATTCATTTATTTCAGTATCAACTGGCGCATTTAATATACGAGCTATTATAGCTAACACTTCGTCATCAGCTAAATTATCATGTGTAAAAATAGTCATATACAATCCTTATCTTTCGTCAAAATTACAAATAATACAAAAAAATCTATCTATCTAATTTATTATACAACAAGATCAAATACAAGCCAAGCACGTCTGTTACATATTTTTCATTAAATAGTGAAAAACTTGCACAATGCGCTACCTCCATGTATTCTATGCGACATCAAATAAGGATGGACGGATTTCTATGCGACAAATTAAACCTTTAATTAATATTTCCTACAGACAAGCAATTTCTTTTGCAGCATTTCTGGTGCTTTATGAGTTCCTCACCTATATCTCTAATGACATGATCATGCCAGGAATGCATCAAGTCATTGGAAACTTCCATGCACCAGAATCTAATATCGCTACATCAGTGACTTCATTTATGCTTGGGGGCTCCAGTTTGCAGCTTTTTTTAGGCCCACTGTCTGATGCTTATGGCCGACGCAAGATCATGCTCATCGGTGTTTTGATCTTTTTATTGAGCACTCTATTACTTGCATTTAGTCAAAATATGAACCAATTTATGATAGAACGATTTTTTCAAGGGATGGGAATTTGTTTTATAGGCGCTGTTGGATATGCCACTTTACAAGAAATATTTAATAACAATGATGCCGTTAAATTAACGGCGTTCATGGCCAATTTATCCATCATCGCCCCCCTTTTAGGTCCATTGCTGGGTGCTTTTATTATTTTTTATGCCAGTTGGCGCTTAATCTTTTTGCTGATTGTCGGTTTGACTGCTATCACTTTTTTAGGACTTTATCGTTATATGCCGGAATCTTTAGGTCAAACCACCACAGAAAACCAATTAATAGCCCCTCAAGCGTTAGATCTTAAACAAATTTATCGTAACTACAGAACCTTGTTTCAATCTGGGCTTTTTAGAAATACTGTTCTCATGTATGGATTGATGGGGATTCCGTGTATGATTTGGATCGCACTCAGTCCTGTGATGATTATCAGTCCTGTTAAAAATTCATTGCTTTTTTATGGTCTATGGCAAATTCCGATGTTTTCTTCATTTATCTTAGCCAATACCTTGCTTCAAAAATGGATTGATAAAATTGGTATGGAACGCCTTATGAATTTAGGCATTATGATTGTTATTACCAGCTTGGCGAGCGGAATGATATTTTTACACTTTTTTGGACTGTCTTTTCAAGCATTGGTACCGGTATTTGTCCTGTATTTCTTTGGTTATGCGATTGCAAGCTCACCTATTTATCGAAAACTATTTTCAGCGACCAGAGTCGGTAAGGGAACAACTGGCGCGTTGATATCATTGATGACAATGTTGATTCAATCTTTAGGAATAGAAATCGGAAACATCATGTATGATGGCCAAAATTATATGGCATTAGGACAATTATTCTTAACACTTTCTATTGGAATTACCATGTTTTATTACCAATTGAATAAAGCAGACAATAGAGGGTTAGCTCAAGAGCAAAGCGCCTAACGTCCAGTCCATTTGGGCATTGGGCGTAGGGTAATGAATCATTTGATTTTCGTTAATACCGATACCATTGCTCAAAGAGGAATAAAAATAACTGGCCGAAAAACAACCCCGATACAGGTAAGGATCTTGGCCAAAGCTTTGTAATAAAGACTGCCAATCTTGATGACATAAAGCGCTATCACCTTGTTCTTTCAATTGTTTAAGATTAAATAGTTGTCCATCAAACCGATAGGGTGGGTTTTGAGCTGAAAAACGAATCGCGCCCAATGCAATCCACGGCATATTGATATGCTTGCCTACAATTTTTTTGGCTTCATCAAGGCGTGAGATTAAAGATAGTTCCGGGTTGCCTTCTAGGCTTTGAATACAGTTTAAAATATCTCCTTGACCTACACTACCATTTTTTAATGGATAACCTAAGCTAAAACACTGGGTGACATCAGAAAATTGCTTTTCAACTTCATTGATACCAAGTCCTAAATAACTATGAGACCACACAAAAGTGACTTGATTGCCCCAGCGCACCGGATAAACATCTTGAGCTGGCAACCGTCTTGCTTCACGAGGACTGATAGGAATACTGACTTGGGCAGAAGCCCCTCCTATTTCAATGACCGCATTCAAATCTTTCAGGGGTTTGCCTAAAGCACCTAACTCTTCTTGGACCGCAAACCAGGCATAAACGCCCTCTTCTTGTCCTGTAATGGTTCTTGCTTGTTTTAAAATCCACTCAGAATGCTGCTCAAACCATGTAGTCACGGCTTGATAACGAAGCTGTTGCTGAAGCTGGGGCAATAAGCGCATGCCCGCTGTGCCATATACAGAAATAGGCATGGGCTTTGAGGGCTTCATTTGAATCAATTGATTGAGATATTCATCAACATGATCGACTGAAACCGAAGACAGGCCTGGTGTTATTTTTTTACTAAAAGCAACCTGCCAAACGTTTTGTCCGGAATTTTTTGCATAAATATATAATCGGGAGCCAGAGCTGCCTACATCGACAATGGCCTCACAACGATTGCTTTGACAAACCTCTTCCCATGACAATGCTTGTTCAGCGTAAGAAAGTGAGTAAAATGACCAGAAAAAAATACTGAGACAGGTTTTTGCGAACATATATCAGCCAATTTGGTTTGAAATAATATAGATATATTATACTTTTTATCTTAATAATGCAATTATAATTACAGCAGTTGGTCTATCCAATCGCGCTTTTTCCACAACACATGATGCCAAGAATTGAGATTAAATATTAAACGGACCATACCATGCTCTGCGGTACTGACCCAAGGAATACCCATGTATTTATAGCGCAAAATTGCTTGTGGATTGGGCAAATGGTAAGCATTACGTAAAGCGACTGATACCACGGCCAATTTTGGTTTGACTTGGTCTAGGAACCAATAGGAGGATGAGGTATTGCTCCCATGATGGGGCATCAGCAGAACTGTGGACTGAATTTTAGTACGTTCAGAATGTAGAATTTGATATTCTGCTGCCCTTTCAATATCACCAGTCAACAATATTTGATAGTGTTTATTGGTCACTTGTAATACACAGGAATGGTTGTTTTTAGAATGGTTTTGAACTTTGTATTGCGTAAAATGAAAGCACACATCATCCCAGCACCAATCTGAATAGCCATGACAACGGGTTCCGGTATGATAGGCTTTGGTATCATCAACCAGTAACAAAGTATGTGGAAATTGTGCCATTAATGTGGGCAATCCACCGCGATGATCCATATCAGGATGACTAATTACTATTTTATCCAATTGGGTAATTTTTTGCTGTTTAAAGTACGGAAGAATAACCCGCTCTGCTATTCCCACCCCGCCCGTATCGTATAATAAAGAATGCTGCTTCGTTCTTATCATCACTGCCAATCCTTGCCCCACATCCAAGATATCAGCAGTGAAGGTGCCTTGTTTAATGATGCTAGAATGCGGATAGATAAGCATAAACAAAAAGATACTCGTCCATATCAATATCGAACTTTTGGGGAGCCATACGCATAAAACCAAACTACCCAGCAACAGCCAAACTGTACTTGAATTTTGCCATTGCGGTTTCAACTGCAGGGTATCCCATTGTTGCAATTGGCTTAAAAACCACTGCAGTAGATACGTGACATTTTCAAATACTGAATTAAAAGTATGAATATGGGTCATGGCCACAACCAAAGCAGTCGGTAATACCACCCACGACACCCAAGGAATTGCTATCATATTTGCTATCACGCCCAATATTGGCAGATTTTCAAACCAAAGAATGGTTAGAGGACTCATACCTAATGTACACATTAATTGTGCAAAAATAGATTTTTGCCAGGTTTTTAATGGAATGCGAGCGATATAAATTAATATTGCCACAGCAAAAAAAGAGAGATGTGCCCCAGGATACCAAATGGCATGTGGCTCTATCAGTATGACAACAAATAAAGACCATCGAAAAGCCTGCCATATGTGAACTCTGAATGCTCCCAGATAGCGATACCAAGTCATAAAAAGCATCAGCCATGCACGTTGAATAGGGATACCAAAGCCACTCAATATCGCATAAAAAAAACCAACGGCCAAAGCAGAAATGGTAGCCACTCGCTTTGCAGGCCATAAAAGACAGGCACTGGGCCACATCTTCCATATCTTTTGAGATAACCATGCCACAATTCCCATCAATAGGCCTAGATGTGCCCCAGAGACTACCATCAAATGAGCCGTTCCTGTTGATTTAAATAGACTCCAGTCTTGCGCTGATAATTCAGATCCCACCCCTAAAACCAAGGTCAAAAAAACCGAGCGGGTAAATTCATTTTGAAATGTTTGATAAGCCTTTTGATATAGAAAAGCCCTTATTCGATTGATGACATCAAATCTTGAAATCTCGGATATTTTTTTTAAGCTATGGGGGCCACATGCGCTATGTGCATCAATATGACGATAACGATCTTGATACCATTGTCCCACGGGGCCGGCATTAACAGACACGAGAGGTTGCCATATTCGACCGCTCCATTGCCAACGCTCACCTGGAAAAATTTTTGGCTGAGCCTCTTGAATATGCAATTGGATATGCGCTTTTGCTTTTTGCGAATCTATCTCCACAACATCAACCAAACAATGATAATGATTGTCACTGCCAGCTAAGAAAGTTCTCACTTTCCCGTTAAAATGATGAATTTTAGAGTTAACATTTTCAATACCTACGGGTTTACTGAGATATTCATGTGTGAGCAACCAACACCAACCCATGCAACAACAAAGCAGTAATTGCAAAACACGCATCCATGAATCAACGAGAAAAAAAAGTAAAAAAAACAATGGGCAAAAAAAATCTTTCGATATAATGCCCACAATAAACGCAAAGAGATGCATCTCAATCCTAGAGGACTTGCTAAATAGATGAATTTAACGTATTAATCTTCTTTTTTTCAACTAAAATATTTAATTTTTTTAAAAACCATCAATAGGAGTTCATATGTTTAAAAAATTTATCATGTCTTTAGCTTTATTTGCGGGTATCTCAACCCCAATCTTTGCGAGCCAAGAAATTTATCTCACCATGTCGAGCAATAATATTGATTTTTCTTTTGAACCCAATCAATCCAAAGTATTTACCAATGCCTTCCCATGGACATTAAAAGCAACTTGTCAGATCAGTTGTGATGATTCCGTAAAAAATTCATTAGAAGCAAGAGTGATAAAAAAAGGCGGAATCATGAACGATACGGTTTTAAATGTCGGAGATTCTATGAGTTTGGATGTTCGTGATGGAGACAGTTTCTCTATGACCTCGTATGCAGGTGCTAAAGTGGAAATTAAAAATACAGGTGAAAGCGCAATTAAAGCTATTTGTTATATAATAAATTAACATATGAGTCACCACGCCACTATCAATTGAGGTGGGTGGTGACCATTGAGTAACGATTAATGATTAATGATATTTTTGTTTAAATAATCTGGCAATCCGTTTATATAAGGCGGATATGCCTCTCCTTGAATCAAGGGTAGGATATATTCACGACAAGCATCCGTAATACCCATCCCGTCATCACGGATAAACGCTTGAGGTAAGTGTTTTTCAATATTAGCGACTTCGCTCAGAGCCACACTATCGATACGCCATTGATATGGACTATTGTTTTCGCGAACAATCACAGGCATTCTGCCATGTTGACCAGCAAGTGCAAGTTCAACCCCGTAACGACCCAAAGCGAATGCTTGCTCTACATCGACTTGAGATGCTATATGACGTGCCGAACGTTGCAAATAATCGGCAATTGCAGAATGATGTTTTAACCCTAGCTTGTCCTGGACCAGACTACATAAATAGGGTGCAACACCCCCCAATTGGGCGTGACCAAATGAATCGGTACGATTTTGGGCACTTAAAAAACGTCCATCAGCGTGACGCACACCTTCAGAAGTGACAATGACACAATAGCCTTCTTCTTTAACAGTGCGACTGACTTTATCTAAAAATTTATCCTCATCAAAAAATACTTCTGGAAATAAAATGATATGCGGAGCTTGATGCATTCCATGACCGGCAAGGCCTGAGGCTGCAGCAATCCAGCCTGTATGACGTCCCATCACTTCCAATACAAATACCTTCGTTGAGCTTCGGGCCATGGAAGCCACATCTAAAGAAGCTTCTAGTGTTGAAATAGCAACATATTTGGCAACTGAACCATATCCAGGGCAGTTATCCGTTAAAGGTAAATCATTATCAATGGTTTTGGGAATGCCGATACATTTCATAGGCCAACCTAACTTATGACAACGCTCAGAGATTTGCAAAGTTGTATCTTGAGAATCCCCACCCCCGTTGTAGAAAAAATACCCTATATTAAACGCTTTAAAAACGTCGACAAGCTTTCTAAACTCATCATCTGTTTTTAATTTATGACGACAAGAACCAAAAGCACCACCAGGTGTATGATAAAGCTGATTTAATTCTTGAGAGGTAAACGCATCACAATCAAATAATTGACCATGTAAAACCCCTAAAATACCGTTTTGAGCAGCATAGATCTTACCTATTTTGTCTCGGTGTTGTTGTGCCATTTGAATCACACCCGCAGCAGTAGAATTAATCACTGCGGTGACCCCTCCAGATTGGGCGTAGATTGCATTTTTTACCATTGTACTGTCCTTATATTGATTCGCATAAGAACAATAGTTTAACAAAGACTATTAAGAATACCAGGTCTTTATGAACAAGTGTAAATCATTGTTTTGAGGACAATGACAAAAAAATCCTCACAAGTGTTAATAAAAAGCAGCCTCATCTCGTGCTGATTTTAATAAAAAAACCTCAGTGTGTTTTTTTTTTCAGCATATATTGACAAATTATTTTTTTAACGGATAATGCATATTGTTGCAAAACTTTAACAAGGTGTATAAATGAAAACATTATCAGAAAATTTAGAACAATTGGCTCCTGATTTTAAAGACCTGTTTGAAAAAGAAGAACGCCAAACAGAGTTTTTAAATCAGATTATTAGCAAGGATAAGTTTAAAAATGTTGCTCAAGGGATTCTGACAGGTCTTATCTACACAGTAGGTTCGATTGTTGGACTCGCATTACTGTCGCCTCTCGCAACGATAGTACAAAGTTTGGCATTTACAGTTGCTATTTATTTTGCTTTAAGAACCTATGGGGCATGGGATAATGAAGAACTAAGAATAGAGAATGGAATAAAAGCCTTATCTGCTACAGCTTTTTGTTTGTTACCAAGCTTGTTATCATGGGCACCAATTGCTCTTATTGGTTTGATGTTATATAGAACCTTCCCAGAACAATTTAATGAGGCGGCTAAGGCAGTAAAACCAGGAGTTGACAAACTTTGCGAAAATTTTAACAGTTTCTTCAAACCACCAACGGCCCTTGGGGACGTGGAAAATGCAGTAAAATCCGTCTTTGGACAGTAATCGTGCTTGATGAACCTTGCTTGTGTTACAAGCAAGGTTTTTTTTTGGCTCTTATCTTTGTTTTCAACCTAAATGATATTGATTGAGCTCTTGTAATATCAACCGAGAACTGGCGCCAACATTTTTTGAAACCTGCTCGATAACGCTCATTTTTTCAGTATAATCCACAGCATCCTCAATTTTAATCGTATTGCGCATCAACTCCCCAGAACTCGCAAACCCATCAATTAATCCCATTTGCTTGGCTTCCATGCCAGTCCATGCTAACCCTGAAAATGTATCATCATTTATTTTTAACCGTGATCCACGCCCTGCTTTCACTTTAGAGATAAAAACCTCATGAATTTGCGCAAGCATCTTTTGTAAATACATTTTTTGAGCATCTGATTCAGGAGAAAATGGATCTAAAAACCCTTTATTCTTGCCGGCCGTAACCATACGACGACTGACACCTACTTTTTGCATCAAATCATTAAATCCAAAACCATCATAGATAACGCCAATGGAGCCAACAATGCTTGAAGGATTGGCATAGATCTCATCTGCAGCAGAGGCTACATAGTAAGCAGCGGAGGCACAGGTGTCTACACAGACTGCGTAAACTTTTATTTTAGGATATTTTTGTTGAAAAAACTTCAGGCTGTTATACA
>JAKFUY010000099.1 GCA_021732495.1 Legionellales bacterium
ATATTTAACAAAGACTTCAGTTCTGCATCAGTTAGTTTAGTTCTAATCATATTAAATATGTATTGACACTCTTCTAAATTTCTCGTAGCAAGACATTTTAAAAATACAGTCATTCTCTCATATAACTGCTTTTCTTCATGCTCATGTTTATACCAATACAAATGAGTTAAGCTAAACACCTTCAAGATATCACCTGATTGAGGCTTAAGTGTCAAGAACAGTTCTAAAATTGGTATTATATTTCCTGGGAGGTCTATGGCTCTAGAAAATACACTATCGATCTTATTGTCATCATCATCTGTGGCATGTTCAGGCTTACTAGTAAATAATTTAATTTTTGTTTGGTTACAGTCGATTAATCCTAGAAACTTTGTCAATAAAGGTATTTTATCATCTAGGTCCGCACAACAAAGAGTACACCAATTGTCAACATTAAGTAGCGATGTAATTTCTTCCTGAGTACAACCAAGAGTACGAATTTTATCAAGTAATTGGGATATATTATGATATATCCCAGCCTTTTCTTGCGGGGGAATCTGTTCTATCATATCAAAAATAAGAGACTTATCCCCAGCCTTAAATAAAATCTTCTTAATATTTGGTAAGCTTAGTAGCTCATTAAATAAAGGATTTGAGAGGTTGGTTATTCCGTATTGTAAATCTTTTCGTTGTATCTCAAATCTATCCAATAGTCGTAACTTTATAACTTCTTGGAAAAGCTCTCTATTTTGGCTATTGCGGCATTCTAGAATCTCAGAGAGAGTGTTAGGATGTGATAGTAATTGCATTTTATTAACATCCTTAAAGTTTAGACAATGCCCTATCAATGTATCTGAAAGCGGAAATCCATTCATTACATAAAAAAATAGTGTCTGCTTTTGATAAGGCCGCATAAGTATTGTAACTAAAAAGTCTTCTGGAAGGGAAAAAATGGCATTGATTTTTTCAGGTGATTCTCTTAACGCTCTGGTTAATAAAGAAAAATTTGAAGATGGATCGTAAACGCAGAAAGCTAATTGCTCACGAGATAGATGTTGGGAAAAAGTCGAAAGTAAGGTTTCGAAGTAATTGCCAACAACTGATCGAAAAATCATGTATATATTTTTTTGGTAAATGCTTTGTACTTGCTCACTGGTCAGGCTCTTTATACACGCATTTACTACCGATGAAGAACATTTGGCAACTTGAATGAGTATGTCAGAAATTATTTCCGAATTTGCATTCGATTTGCTTAATTTTTCGAAACAATCTTTGCTAATTATCTCTGCTTGAAAATCATTAATTCCTTTACTCCCAAGCGCTTTGCTAAGGTCACAATAGAGCTGTCCCTGCTTAGCTTCTGGAAAATAGCTTAGACAATTGAGTAAGCTAGTAAAAGCATTTAATGAATGTTTTGCGGTATTTTTTACTAATTGTGAAAATTGGGGTAATAAAAGATCTAATAAAGCAGGTTTTTCAGAAGCTAATCTCTTAATTAAGACAGCCATGTGTTCGCTATTACTTAAACTACATTCTAACAACACATCTCGTTCCTTTGCTTTTTCGCTTGAAGAGCTTTTCGATTGGAGTAATAGTCTTATATGAATGTCGTCAAACTTAAAGATGATATCTAACAGATGATTGAATCTATCTAAAGGAAAACGTGTGGCAAAATGTAATATGTTGGCGTTGCCCATTAAGTTAGTTGGTAATAGAAGTAGTGCGTATTGATAGCTAAGAGGTAATTTTTCGAACAACTGAAGAATCCTTTCTTGTTGTTCAGTAGGATAATTAAGGACTTCAATTAAGATATTCGTTTCGCCTCTTGTCGCTTGGTTTAAAATACAATAGATGCTTGAGGGGTTTTGGTCGCTGATGAGACTAATCACTGCATCAAGGATAGGCACATCTTGTTTTAATGCTAAACTTAAACAATTATGCTTCTCGGTATTATGTTTTAACAACACAGCTTCCTGGATTTGTGGACTTTTCTTAGAGAGGCACTTTAATATTGTTAGGGTGTGTTTTGGTACAACTTGCATGCTCCATAATAATATATTATCACCAGACGGAAAGGTTTCTATAAGAACATCATCACTCAAAAGTTCATGTTGTATATGTAGAGATAAAATTTGGTCCATTAATACGTCATCGCGTTGTTGTTTCCCGAATTGTATTACACTCGATGATAATATGTTTTGATGGCGCAATGGGCCTTTATACTCTAATATTTGTTTTTGAGATTGTGGTGGAAATTTTTGCAATAATTCAAAGGCCTTTTTCAAGCTTGAGTATTTTGTTATACCCAAAAGTAAGTTATTCCCATCGGAAAAAATATGATTAAAAATTTTGATTTGTTCATCCTGTTCCATCCAACCTATCATTGTTAGGATGCTGTGGTAATTAAGCTCTCGTCCTCTTAAACACCTTTCAAGCCTATCAGGAAATGTATTTACTCCCGTGGCAAAAAGCTCTGTTATTTTACTGGTTTGTTGCAAGCTGCTGGTAAGCTTTGGGTTATCAAGTGCAAGGAGAGCACTTGTTAAACATAGTGGGTAGTAATAACGTTTTTCATCAGGTTCATTAGTAGAAAAATAGGAATATAGTGAATTAAGTAATGATAATTGTGTCCGAGTGTCAATATCTTTAGTAAATTTAAAAAATGATAAAACTCCTGTTGTCTTCGTAAGATGGGTGTAAAAAAAATCTGAAGAAAATTCAATAGCTTGATTAGTTAGAACTGCTTTCAAAAAAGCCTGTTCAGTGGGAGATTCTAAAAAATATCCTTTACTAACGAGATAATCCATCAAGTCATGTGCAACATTCAGCCAGTTTATGTCGGTTATTAAAATAGGGGTATCTTCTGGATCATATTTAATTACAAATAATCTGTTAGAGTCATAATTCGTTTCAAATATTGCGTCAAAATAACTTTTCAATTCCCGGTATACTCCCTCCTTGTATCCCACTTCTGACTGTTGGCCATTGTAATCACATAGACTTAAGGCTTCCTTTATAGTGTCAATAAGGCGGTTTAATAAATCAAAAGAATCATACGCTTGTTCAAATTCGGTTTTTAGTTTGATTGCTATGTCTACATCATTTACATGAACTTCGGTTACATGAGGGTCGTGTTCTTCAGGAATAGTGACGTTAAATCCATTTCTTTGTGCTATTTGAAAAATATAATTATGAGTATGAATGCCAGTTTTGGCGAAGGTTCTTCTAGTAAATTCATCAACGATTTGATTTCTTATTCTTAAAAGCAATGCATCTACGGACATTGGCTTATTTAGTGCTTCATGAATGATGTTTTGGACACGGTTGAGAAGACCAGAAGTGCAAGTGGATATTTGTTCTTGTAGTTGAAAGAGCGTAAGTTGTTTTTTTTCCTTGGATAACCGAAGTAAGGTTCTGTCTGATAAAACATCATTTATATAATTTAAACTACTTATTAATAATGGTGTTTGCGGAGAAGTTGCATCAGCACCTATATGTTTCTGAAGTTCGGTTCTTAATTTCGCTTCATCATCTGTGCTACCCTTAATTGTAGACCAAAGTGAGATAAAGGCGTTTGCGCAGGCTCCAGCATCTAAATTCTCTGCAATAGGTAGTTGAGGTTTTGTAATGTGTTTATAGCATTTTTTTTCGTTTATTTTAGGCATGAATATTCTCAATATTAAGGTTTAAAACTGCAAGCCTTTTTAGCTTCAGGCTCAATTGGGCTGTCTAATAAATCCGTTATGGATTCATAAATATTGCTATCCAGCGACTCTAATGACGCTAATACTGAGGATTTATTTGCATCCTCTAATTTATCTAAACAAGCGACTAAAGTTTTAAAATTATGTTGGTTTTGAAAAGCTGTTTCCCATAGCGACTTTTCTTTAAGACATTGTTCATGAATTGTTGGTTCTAATGAAAGTAAAGTTTTTAAACCTGAGGGTACATTAATGACGCTAAATAATAAAATATTATTTGCACCCGTCATGAGGGTTAATTGTTGCTGTGTAGAAAATGATGAGATTGCCTTTAACAGTGTATCTAGAAATGATTGTCGGTGGAGCATGGTGTGTTTCAAAACCGTCAAGTTACGGCTGTTTGTTTTTAGCAAAGATGCATAAAGTAGATTTTGTTCGTGATAGGTTTCTAGTACTGTCTCTAAATTTGGTAACTCTAACTCCTTAAACAATAATATATTTTGAATTAGATTTAAACCTTTCTGGTCTTCATCGCTTAAGAGGTTTTGAAGTAGTTCTTCCTGGTGACGAAGAGACTCTAAGAATTTTTTATATTCATGTGGGATTTTTTCAATATGAAGGTAGACTAATTCTTTTAATAGTTTGAGAGCAGGTTTTTTTGAAAAATCATTAAGATTCTTGAGTATATAATCTATATGATGGTTTAGTGTATTATTGCCTAAGGATGCTTGAAAGATAAGAGCCGAAAAGCTACTTAGATTATATAAACTATATTCTTGTGTATGATTTTGACTATAACAATTCAACATCGCCCTATAATATAAAGGAAGATTTGCAATCATTGACGCATGACTTACCAATATCAAAAGACTTTGAAATGGATATTGAGGCTGTGGAAGTAGTGTACTAGGATCAACTTTTAAATGAGTCAAGTAAGGATAAAGCCATTTTTCAAAGTGTTCTGGTGAATTACGAAAAAGAATATTAATAAAACTCGGTTTTTCTTTTGTACAATAAGAAAATAAAAGTTTTCTCTCAGCTTCTGACATAGGTTCTAATTCTTTTAACACAATATCGATTAGTTCTTTGTTTTCGAGTAATGACACTATAGGTGGAAGGGATTTGATATCATATTGAAGCAGTAATTGTATTAAAAGCCTACTATCTACCTCTTTGATGGCTTGTAAAAATGAAGTTAATTGTTGCCTATCTAACTTCATAGCCTCATGAAAAAGATTTCGCTCTCTTGCAGGTTCAACAAAAACTAACAACTGTCTTCTAAATATAACATCCAGTTTTTTAAAAACATTTAGAAGTGGGGCTAATAATTGAGGATTAGACATGATTATCATATATAAAATAGAAATAGAAAGTGTTTGGTGTGATGATGAGGTTGATTTTATTAAGTATGTTTGTTGTAATATAGAGAATTGAATGGCCGGCTCTAGCTTTTCCAGCCAATCGAGGTAGACTGGCATGAGTTCTGGGGTATATGCGCACGCCGAAAATAATATGGAATACCCCAGTTTATCTTTGTCTTGCAAAAGAAGACCTTTTTGTTCGTGGGGAAGTTTACGTTCAATCAATGAATTGAGTTTGGTGATTATTTGTTTGAATCGTTCTTTTTCTGATAAACTCGTACCTTGTGTTTTTAATATCAAATACGATAATAAGTTGCCGTAGTATGTAACTTTAAGGCTAATTAATAACCAAAATTCTTCAGCAGTTAATTCATCGCATTGCGATAACAGCATATCATTATTTTGTGGACACGTAGAGAATTGCCATAATAGTTGACCGAAAAAAGTAATACCCCATGGATAAAAACTAAATAAAAGTCTAACTTTTTGATCTTTTGTACAAAAATCTAAAAAAGATAATACTTGGTCCAACGGGTAAGGGGCCAAACGGTCAGAGGAGGGTATTACGTACGAAAGAAAGAAGTCTGGATTCAATTGATCACTAATTTGAAATCTTGCATTGATTGCTTGGAGAAGAGGTTTATAAAAATCTAAATCTTTTTTTAGAGCTGATAATAGGATTCCTAGGGTTATAGTAAAGGTAGATTTAGGCTGTTTATTTATAACCGATAGATAATGGATAACTATTGAGATTGAATTTTGGTTTTTATTGGTTAAAAGCAAAAATGCTGTGAATTCATTAATGTGTACATGAAAATATTGCATGAGTTGATAAAAACCTAGATCTAGAAATTGTTGATTTAGATCTAGAACTTTGGTCTCATTTAACAATTGGCCCACATAATCGCATGGGTCTCCCATCACCCGGGGTTGCGCAATTATAATCCCTTTTCTTTGATAATCTTTAAAAATAAAATAGAGAAGCTTTTTCCAGTTAATGTCTAGTATGATCTCTTGTTGACTAAAAATAAACAATTCGGGAATACTTTCTGGAGAATTAGCAAAGAGAGCGTTGAAAAGTTCTGGATATTTCGCAGATATGTCTGGTTCATAGCCTTGTTCTTGATGGCCTTGATAAGCATATTGAGTTGTGAACGTATGTACTAAATTCTCTTTAATCCTTAAAAGAACTTGAAGTGGTTGAAGTTCATTAAGTTCCGGACCGATTTGACGAAGTAGAGCTTCAGTTGAGTCAGGAAATTCGATGTCATTTAAGAACTGTTGAAGTTTGTTATCAAAAAAATCTTTTTGTGAGGTCAATATGGATTTAATTTGTTCTAATAATCGTTGTTTTTTTTCTTTACTTAATGGTTGTTCGTTTGTTAACAAATGAAACGCTTTTAATAAGTTTGGGTTGCTGTCCTCTAAGTTGGAATTATCTGTCGCAATCTCTAACATCATTTGTAAGTTTATAAACCATGTATCTGAGGAGGGATATTTTATGGTTTTTATGAGATCTTGTGGTAGAACTGATAGTTCAAGTTTAAGCATTTGAGCAACCTTGATTTAGACTTTAATAGAATAATGTGAGTATATTATCGCCTTGTGAGTTAATAATCAAGCATTTGGTTGCGATTTTTAATCATGTTGTGATTGTTAAATGGGGGTCTGCATAACAAATGCTCTGGTTGTATAAAAAATAAATATTGCCGAAAAACAGATTAATGTTGTGTAATAAAAGCTCCATAATGCATATTAAATAGTTTTTTTATTTATTGTGAAGGTATCATAGAAATGCAAACAAATTATTCAGATAAGCATCTCGAAAATATGATAATAGTGAGTTCTGGCGTATTATGTATTCTAAAGGACTGGGTGACATGGATTTTGGTAATCTTGATTTTAAATATGGCCGCGGTGTTCCCTCAGAGAAATATGGTTATAAATTGGGTTCTTCACGAGACGGTAGCGTCGATTACTTTGCTTGTTGGCCATATATTGAAGATGTCATTAAATTGTTGTCTACAAAAGCTAAGGCCATTGAGATCATCAATGCATGTGCTTTAGACCCTAATTTTAAACTGTTGAATAGTTCTTCTTCTGCTTTAAATGTTCCAAATGGTTCAGATGTTACGGGATTTTATGGGAAGGATTATAGTTTGGATAGTGGCCTGGCACTTGCAGCTCAGGATATAGCACGGATGAATGCTTCATTTTTACTGAAATTGGCGACTGTACTGTCGATGCTTGGCGGAGCAGGATTGATTGTTGCTTGTACCGTATTATCTGGACCAGCGATGGTTGTTTTAGCTACATTAGGTGGGTTATCTACTTTGGGGGGGATGGGATTGTTTGCTCAGTCACAATTCCCTTCAGCACCAGCTCTAGCTCCAGCTCCGGTAGTTGCTCAATACGCAATTTAGTTTTACAATCTGTTAATTGACAATACATTTAAGTGCCGACGTTTTTCTGTAATCCCTCACCTTGTTTTGTTTATCACTTTCACCAAAAATGAAGATTGATATATAATCTGCTTTTTTACGTCAGAGTATGGTTTAAGATGCAAGATATGATGGAGGTTGTCGAAAGGTTATTGAAAAATGATCCCAATGAGACAAGTATCTGTTTGCGTGATCATCGCATCGAAAATTTAGATGTTCAAGTACTGGCGGCAACACTAAGACACAATACCACTTTAAAAAATATCGACCTGTCGCACAATCTGATTGGAGATGTAGGTGCTTTACACCTTGCAGAGTTGATGACTGCTTCGAATCCTACAATGGAGCTTATTGAACAATCGATTCTTATCTTTCTCTATCTTTCGATTACGACCATGATTGGGGAAAACGTAGGCTTTGCAATGCGTTGGCGTGATTTCCTAGCAAATTTTTTTATATTGTATTTATTCACTCGCATGATGGTCATCTCCAAACGCGTTCATAGCAATTTAAAAAGTATGAATCTGTCTTGGAATTTGATTGAAGATACTGGCGCCCAAGGTTTGGCCCTTGCCCTTGGAATGAATTCAAATTTAGATGAGCTACTCCTTTGTGGTAACCAAATTGGATATGTTGGAGCAAATTACATTGCTGAAGCACTGAAAACTAATAAAAGCCTCAGAAATATTAACCTGAGTTACAATCGATTCGGACCCTTAGGGGCCGAAGCTATTGCTAAAGGAATTAGAAACAATGTAGGCCTACAAAGTATTGTACTCGACGCCAATCAATTGCGAGATGAAGGCATGCAGGATATCGTTCAAGCCTTGAAGTTTAACACGAGTCTTGAAAGTGTTCATGTTCGTGAGAATCAAATTGGAGCACAGGGTTTACAGCATCTAGAACTTAACAAAAGTTTAAAAACGCTGCATTTAGATAAAAACATGATTGGACAGGTGGGGGCTAAATACCTCGCTGATGCCTTAAAAGACAATTCCTCTTTAAAAGAATTATCTTTGGTACTTAATTCAATTGGTGATGCCGGTTTAGAACATATCGCTGAGGCTTTGAAAGTGAATGTGGGGCTGGAAAGTATCAATTTAGGCGTTAACTTAATTACGGAGAGCTCACTTCAAGCACTTGCCACAGCACTAGAATCGAATAAAAGTCTCAAAGTTTTAAATCTTCATCGTAATCGTATTGGTGATGAGGGTTTGCAATATTTGGTTGAAGCACTAAAAACAAATGGCAGTTTGCAGCAACTGGATTTGTTTGGTAATCAGATCACTGATGCTGGTGTGTATGCGTTGGCGAAAGCACTCGAATACCAGGCGACAATAGAAATGATTGATCTGGGGGGCAATCAAATGACTGATATAGGTGCAGGATATCTGTACCAAGCGGTAAGAATCAATAGCTGCTTAAAAAGTATTGTATTTGACGAAGAAGATGTGGATAGGGATTTATTTTTATGGATTAAAGCGGAGTTGGATTTTAATGCCAATTTTCAACATTGGTTACAGGCATTTGAAGAAATCAATGAAAAAATCATAGTGCCTCTAAATGAAAGGCACCGAGCATTGGAGGAATTTTTGCATCGCTTACAAGATAATTTTTCTAATCCTGAGTTTGAAGCGATAGGCACTGCAAAAATTTCAAAATTAGTTGATAAAGTGCATTATGAAATGGCCAATGTCATTTTAATGAAACATCCCTATGAATCGAGCAATATTGATGAAATAAAGCGTTCGCGAACAGAAATCTTGGGTCTTTTGCAAAGTCAACAGAATAAAGAGGAATCAGTTTTACTGATGAAGATTTGTTTTTTCAATCTTGAAGGGAAAGAGCTGGGTTTTGTCGGCCCTAAATCGCTTAGGCCCTGATATTTAGTTGCATTTTGCTTGGCTTTTGATAGTCTAGTCGTGTTTTAATTTCACGGAAGAATAGATGTCCAACTTGCTTGTCGAGTTTTGCTGTGCCAGTTTACTTTGGATTTTTGGCATGGCTTTGATGTATTCCAATTTTACCTTATTGCAACAACAGTTTTTTACTTTAGAGAACCTTTTGACAGCTGAGCTTTCATGAGTCTTTTGGAAAGCCTGTTGTCGATTTTTTTAAATAGTCTTTTTTGTTTGTTGATAGGGGTTGGTTTTCAATGGCAACACCATTTACAACAGTATGGACATGAGCAAATTCAAAAACTGTATGCAGTATTGATTGTACAACACGAACTGGCAGAAATGGCCAATGCGCTTGGACCTTTAATCTGTTCAATGCCCAGTGTTTATCAATCGTCATTGAATGTGGATGCCGTTTTTTTAGAAAAATTTCCGATTCTGAAAATGAGCCATGTATCCCAAGGTCTTCGGTTGGCAGTTTGGGAGGCTATCGATGATGGTGAGTGGATAAAAGGCAAGCATTCATTGTTGATGTTTAGGGACTATTTGGCCACAGATTTTCATCATGTCTATTTGTTCAGTGATAGTGTGCCAAAGGAATTACAACTCCCTTTTTTTTTAATACCGGTTCGATTTAAAGAATATCAAATTCGTTTCAGGCAAGGCTCTTATCAATTGATGGTGCATCATCAAGGTGTGCCTCAGGTGTTGGCTGATGGTTTTGAATATTTGGATTTGCAGTGGAAAAACCCTTTGAGTATTGGTGTGAATGTGAAGATATCACACCTCCCTTCTTTGCATTGGATACAAAAAATATGCGAATAGGAGAGCGACAACAAGGTGGGGGGGTGTGGATGGTGCTTGTCAGTCTTTTTCTTTCACTACAATTGATTGCCGCACTATGGGAAGAAATGCTCGATCTATCAGCCAGTGTTCATTATTGGCAAAACGTGCAACATCAAAAAAAAGAATTGTATCAATTTGCAATCAAATTGTTGGATAATCCGATAAAATCGTCGCAAACAATTGACTATTCCTGGCATTATTTGGGACAATACAGTTGTGTAACTATTTGTCATCCTGATTGTGTAGGAACACGACATTGGTTGCTTAAGTTAAAAGCGCAATCATTGAAAATGCACTGGCGAATTGCTATGCCTGATAAGTTGTTGAAATGTCATAAGAAACATTTCGTTCAAATACCCGGTCGAGTATTGTATTATCGATGGGTGTAATGAAATTGATGAGGAATATATGCTAAATAAGATTCAGCACAATCCCGCAATACAAAAAATGCTAACCTATCTTTTGATGATTGTGTTGGGCATTATAGCCGGATTGGATAAAGTACCCTATCTTAAAAATGTAGGATTAATGGTCGGGGAATTTTTTATCAATTGTTTTAAATGTATTTCCATGCCTGTGATTTTTTTGTCATTGGTGGTGACCTTTCTCAACTATCGATCGACTGGGGTCATGCAAAAACTGTGGCGTAATACCTTAAAATATACCCTGGGTACCACTTTAATTGCAGCATTTTTAAGTTGTTTGTTATTTGTATTGATTCATCCTCAAAAAATGGTTATTGATGTTGCTATCAAGCCTGTACTCCAGCCGCAGATATCACAAAGTTATGCTGACTATTTAATGCATTTAATTCCCACTAATTTTTTTCAACCCTTCTTAGAAAATCAAGTCCTAACTATTTTGGTATTAGCCGTTCTTGTTGGGGCTGCAATCCGACAGGTTCCCGATCAACTCACCCGAGAGACTGTCTCTAACTTTTTTCGGGGGTTTCATAGTGTTTTAATGGTATTGACACAATGGTTGTTGCGTTGGATCCCTTTAGGTATTTTTGGATTTATTACCACCAGTGTGGGTTCGTTGCAGGGCAAGCACTCATTGTTGGGTCTTGGTGAGTACTTAAGTGTTATTGTATTGGCTAATGTCATACAAGGTTTATGCATTTTACCATTATGGCTTAAGTCAAAAGGTTTTAAGCCTTTTACGATGTTAAAAGCCTTGTCTCCAGCCTTGTCTGTGGCTTTTTTCTCAAAATCATCGGTCGGGACCTTGCCATTGACCATGGATACCGTCGAGCAACGCTTAAATGTATCTCCGGAAGTGAGTCGATTTGTATTACCCCTATGCACCAGTATTAATATGAATGGTTGTGCAGCATTTATTTTTACTACCGTGGTTTATTTAATGCAGAATGCAGATATTATCCTTACACCCTGGATGATGTTGACGTGGGTGTTTATTGCAACTATTGCCGCCATTGGTAATGCAGGGGTACCGATGGGATGCTTTTTCTTAAGTGTCAGTCTTTTGGTTTCGATGAATGTTCCTATTGTATTAATGGGATTGATTCTACCGTTTTACTCTCTAATTGATATGCTAGAGACCGCATTGAATGTTTGGTCAGATTGTTGTGTGATGAGTGTTGTCGCCAAAGAAGCGGAAACTAACTAAGTAAGGTTGTGCAAATCTCCAAATAGAGATGGGCCAGTCGTGTTAATTCAACTTTAGAGACACATTCATTGGGTTGATGAATGCTTGCATTCGGAACGCCTAATTCAATCACTTGAATTTGATAAGGTGCTATAAAACGTGCATCTGAAGTACCGCCACTGGTGGATAAAACTGCTGTGTGCCCCAAATGTTTTTGAATAACGTTTTGGGAAGTTTCAATAAGTTGACCCGATGGGGTGATAAACGGTTCCCCACTTAATTCCCATTGAAACTTGGCTTCAATGCCATGATGTTTAGCTAGATCGTGGATTTGTTGTTGAATGGAGACTGAGTCATGTTCTGTATTAAAACGGATATTAAAATCAACCTCCATCTTGCCTGGAATGACATTACGAGCAGACGTTGGCACAAAAACCCGGGTGATTTGCAAAGTGGATGCTGGAAAGAATGCATTGCCCATATCCCAAATTTTTGCAGATAAATCCGTTAAGAACGGCAAAGCTTTATGGATAGCATTGTCAGCAAGATGTGGGTAGGCGACATGGCCTTGAGCGCCTGAAATGGTTAAAGTCGCACTTAATGATCCTCTGCGGCCATTTTTAATGGTATCTCCAGTGATGGAATCTGATGAGGGCTCTCCAACAATACAGTAGTCAATATGAATCCCTTGTTGTTGTAAGGCTTGCATGACAAAAGGGGTGCCATCTTGATAGTCTTGCCCCTCCTCGCCACTGGTAATAAGAAAACCTAAAATGCCTGGGTTTGATGCTTTCCATTGTGAAGCAACGGCGAGCATGGCAGCTACTGCACCTTTCATGTCAGCGACACCTCGGCCATAGAGATAGCCTTCATGTTCAGTTAACTCAAAAGGGGGGAAGCACCATTGTTGTAGCGGCCCTGGTTCAACCACATCAGTATGGCCGGCAAACACAAAGCGTGGGCCTTGCGTGCCAATTTCAGCATACAAGTTACTAACTTGATTGACTTGCCAGGTCTGACAATGAAAACCGTAATCTTCCAAAATGGTTTTGATATATAACTGACAGCCAGCATCAAGCGGTGTGATGGATTTTAATTTCACTAATTCTTTTAAGTGTTGTTCGATAACAGGCAAGATATCAGACATGGTTAATCTCGTAGAAGTTGATTGATACTGGTTTTTTGTCGGGTTTTACTGTCAACTTGTTTGACAATAACAGCACAATAAAGATGACAATTTCCTGTTGCACTCGTTAAGGTTCCAGCGACTACAACTGAACCGGCTGGAATGCGCCCATAGCTGATTTCTCCGGTTTCTCGGTGATAAATTTTAGTGCTTTGTCCTAAAAAAACCCCCATACCTAGCACGGAGTTTTGTTCTACTATGACGCCTTCTACCACTTCTGAGCGTGCGCCAATGAAACAATTGTCTTCGATAATGGTGGGATTATTTTGGAGAGGCTCTAAGACGCCGCCAATACCGACACCTCCCGATAAATGGACATTTTTGCCAATTTGGGCACAGGAACCGACAGTCGCCCACGTGTCTACCATTGTCCCTTCATCCACATAAGCGCCTACATTGATATAAGAGGGCATCAGTACACAGTTTTTGCCAACATAAGCACCCGTTCTGACGATGGCATGGGGGACGACACGAATTTGTTGTTGGATAAAATCATCTTCGCTATAGTCTTGGAATTTCAATGGAACTTTATCATAAAATTGCGTGAATTCTGCATTGAGCACACGGTTAGAAAAGAGCCGAAAGCTTAAGAGAATTGCTTTTTTAATCCATTGATGGGTGACCCATTGTTGATTTACTTTTTCACATACACGCAATTGACCATTATTTAAACGAGAGAAAATATCCTCCATCGCTTGTAAGCATTCTTGTGGTGCATTGAGAGGAGATAATTGCTCTTTTATAGCAAAATATTGCTCAATAATTGGTTGCCAATCTTTCATATATTGTCCTTTTGAGATCTTTAGATTAATCTACAATGAAATCATGATATGATCCATTTATTGTTGGTAAAGAGAGTAAACAATTTTATGCATGACCGTTCTATACTATTGTCCGTCATTGTGCCTATATATAATGAACAGGACGTCATCGATGCTTTCCTTGAGCGTGCTTTAAAGGTCTTGACTGAAAATTATAATTGGTTTGAGTTGATTTTAGTCGATGATGGATCGCAAGATCTCACTGTTGAGAAGTGTTTACCTTATATCAGCAAATATCCGCAAATACGCTTGTTGAAATTTTCAAGAAACTATGGTCATGAAATCGCCTCAACGGCAGGGTTTGATCATGCCAAAGGCGACTATGTGGTATTGATGGATGCGGATTTACAACACCCACCAGAGCTTATTCCAAAAATGTTTGAAAAAGCAGAAGAGGGATTTGATGTGGTCTGTGGACAACAAAATCAGCGCCCGATTGAAACCAAAATGCGACGTTTTTTTTCAAAAATGTATTATCGTATCTCACGGAAAATGACAGGGCTGGATATTCCGCAAGGTCAGGGAAACTTTCGCTTACTTTCTCGCGTGGTGGTGGAGTCTTTGAAAAAAATGCGAGAAAACAATCGGCATTTGGTGATGTTGTTTGCCTATATGGGATTTAATACGGCAAGCATTGGGTATGATTGTCCGCCAAGGGCAGGGGGTGCTAGTAAATATAATTTTCGAAAGCTTATGAATTTAGCCCTGGATTCTATTATTGGGTTTTCGGGCAGGCCTTTACGAACCATGGCGCTTTTTTCAACCGGGATAAGCTTTGTCATGATGATGTATGCAGGGTTTATTTTTATCGAGAAATTATTAAGCCCACAACATTTGTTGGATGGTTTAGCTTCTGTGATTTTTTTAATTGCTGGACTATTTTCAATATTATTTTTATTCTTGGCTATCATTTCTGAATATATCAGCAGAATTCTAATCGAAACTAAAAACCGCCCCTTATATTATATCCAACAAGAGATATCTAAGGTCGAAGAAAAAGCATGAATCCGAGTAAATACATCATTGTTTGTGCAGATGATTTTGGACAAAATGAGACTATCAATCAAGCGATTCTAGAATTGGTAGAAAAAAAGCGGTTAAATGCTGTCAGTTGCATGGTCAATGCCCAAGCTTGGGAGAAAGCTGCTCCAGCACTTGCACAATATGACGTGATGGCGGGCTTGCATTTGAATTTTACCCATGGACAAAACCTTCCTTCATTGTTGAAGTTAATCTATCAGTGCTATGCACATCGTCTATCTAAAACGTGGGTAGAACAACAGGTGCGCTCACAGATCCTGGCCTTTCGTCAATTTTTTGGTACATGGCCAGAATTTATTGATGGACATCAACATGTGCATCAATTGCCGATGATTCGTGATGCATTGTTAAAAGTAGTTGCCTCTTTGGGTATTGATCCCTGGTTTCGAACGACCTATACCTACGCGAATATCAACCTATCCCGAGCAACTTCTTTAAAGATGTGGGCCTTGTTGTTACTAGGAGGCAATACATGGAGCCGGAAATTAAAAAAAAGGCAGATAAAAAGTCCTTCTGATTTTGCAGGAGATTATTCTTTTAAGACTCAGAAACCTTATCGAGAGCTATTTACGGCAGCTGCTGCATCACTGGCTTCAGGAGGATTAATGATGTGCCATCCAGGTCTGGAAAGCTCAGATATTTCTGATCCTATCTGCCATAATCGCGGTAAAGAATATGCATATTTATCCAGCCAAGAATTTCTAAGAGATCTGAAGTCTCTGAATATAGAGCTTTTTCCGCATTAGTTAGCCAAACTTGTTTACATACGCTGAATGATTTACAATTTAGCTCGTCTTATCTTGGGGGAATACTGTTGTTGTTGAAAGCCAAATTACAATCGATATGGGGTTCATTTCATGGTCGAGTATTCATCCTTGTGCTGATGTTAATGATTTGTCGCATGCTAGCAATGTATTGGATCCCTTTAAATGATTCTACAGAAGCCAGATATGCTGAAATTGCACGATTGATGGTCACCTCCCATGATTGGGTAAGTCTGAGGCACTATCCTAATCAATATTTTTGGGCCAAGCCCCCATTATCGACCTGGATAAGTGCATTTAGTATGCAACAACTGGGTATTAATCCTTTGGCTGCACGCCTTCCTGCATTGTTTCTATCTTTATTTTGTTTATGGGTTGTGGGCCGGATGGCTTTCTCTCAACTCGGTTATAAGGGTGCTATTTGGTCAGTCGGTATTTTAGCCACTACATTCTATTTTTTATTAGATGCTGGTACCGTCATGACCGATCCGGCTTTAATGTCTTGCGTGGCATTGGTCATGCTTTCTTTTTGGCTTAGGATGCAAAATGAACATTGGGTTTGGGGATATCTTGCATTTGTTGGCTGGGGTTTAGGTTTGTTGGCCAAAGGTCTGGCAATGGGTGTATTTTCTGTATTACCAATTGTTGTTTGGCTTACTGTTGCGCGTCAATGGAAAAAGTGTTGGCAGCTCATTCCGTGGATAAAAGGAAGTGTGCTTACTTTTGCTGTGGCTTTACCTTGGTATATCTTAGCGGAACAACGGATGCCTGGATTTTTAAGTTATTTCATTATCGGTGAGCATTTCATGCGCTTTTTAAAGCCTGGATGGACTGGTGATTTGTATGGCTTTGCGCATCAGGAAACCATGGGCATGATTTGGGTATACTTTTTAGCCGGGACTATGCCATGGTCAGGTGTTGTGATGTTATGGATGGTCAGTAAAAAAAATGTTTGGAAAATACCCTCTCAAGAAAGAGCCTGGTATCTGTATCTCATTAGCTTTACCTTAGTACCGATTACCGTTTTTACTTTCGCTCGAAATATTATTTATCCTTATACATTTCCTGTATTGCCGGCTTTTGCAGTGTTGGTGGCAACCCTATTGCTGAAAGTTGCCAATGAGCGCGTCATGAGAACGTTTCTCTACCGTATCTTTTTTATCATGAGCGGAATATTATTGATTGTCATTTACTTGTTTAATCAATATCCGGTCATGTTTTCGAAATCCAATGATCAGATGATAGCGGCATGGAAAAAAGATAGGCACTCTAGCGAAGAGCGATTAATTTATGCTTTATTTGCTCCTGAATATTCATGTATGTTTTATAGCAATGGTGAGGTATTGGCAACGCGTGATAAAGCAGAGCTTTGTCATTACTTAATGCAAGGCGCTAAATATATTGTTTTAGATTCTGTTGCGCCCTGTGGCTTTTCTGCATCAATAGCGAAAGGGTATCAACCGATATTTTCAGTACAACATCGTGATCGTATCGATACATTGTATCGCATTGATACATTGCCTTCATTTTGTAATGAGACTTTTTAGAGCGTTATTTAGATCATCTTGCAAATCTTGGTAGTGTTCTACTCCCACAGATAAACGAATTAATCCATCATCAATACCGATTTGGCGTCGCACATCTGCAGGTATTGAGGCATGGGTCATGCTTGCTGGATGTTCTATTAAACTTTCAACGCCGCCTAGACTTTCAGCCAAGGTAAATAATTGACAATGTTTGAGAAACGCCATAGGGTCGCCTTTGATAATCATACTGATCATGCCACCAAAATGACGCATCTGCTGTTTTGCGAGATTATGTTGTGGATGATGGACTAAACCTGGATAGATGACATGTTCAATTTGTGGATGGCTATTGAGCCAATCTGCAAGTATCAGCGCATTATCACAATGTTTTTGCATCCGTAGGGGCAATGTTTTTAAACTACGCAGAACTAAGTAACTGTCAAAAGGACTGGCAATCGCGCCACAGCTATTTTGTAGAAAAGCCATTTGTTCACACAACTGAGGCGACTGACCGACAATGACAATGCCACCAACCACATCGGAATGACCATTTAAATATTTGGTGGCAGAATGAACCACCATATCGCATCCCATGCTGAGTGGATTTTGAATCCAAGGTGATGCAAAGGTATTGTCAACGACAGTGATGATATCATTGGCTTTGGCCCATGCGCATAATGACTCAATCGGACTGATTTGCAATAAAGGATTGGAAGGCGTCTCGAGCCATAAAATACGCGTATTGGGGCGTTTTGCAGCGATTACGTCATCGAGCGTTTGGGTATTGACGAATGAAAATTGTAATTGTTGTGATCGGGTTTTGACACGATTGAAAAGGCGGTAGGTTCCGCCATACAGATCGTTTCCTGCAATGATATGATCCCCAGGCTCAAGCAGTTCAATAATTGTAGAAATAGCTGCCATACCCGAGCTAAAGGCAAAGGCTTGTTGACCATATTCAATTTCAGCCATACATTTTTCATACGCTTGCCGGCTGGGATTTCCCGTGCGCGAATAATCAAATCCAAGATGCTCTCCTGGTGCTGGTTGTTTGAATGTCGAACTTAAATAAATCGGTGGCATGACCGCACCCGTTGAAGGGCAGGGTGACTGACCCCCATGGATACATAGCGTGTCAAAATGGGCAGGAGATTTCATGAAAGTTCCGAGTACGATGATATTGAATTTATCATAACCAATATTAAGGGTTATGAAAAGGATGTCGATGTGGGGATGATTGCTTGTTTAAAAAAAAACTTAGATGATTTATTTGGTGGCATTTTATGATATAATGCCTGCTGTTAAATTTTTTGTTGTGATGTATGTCTATATCGTTAATTGAAGAACCAATAAAAACTTTTCTAGAAAAAATTCAAGAACACCTGGTTCCTAAAAATAAAAAAACCTATCTGAAAAAACCGTTTGGTGAACCAGAGCATGCCGCTAGAGTAATCCAGCGATTTTTTCGTGCTTACTTGATTAAAAAAAATCTCAATGAAAATCCCTATGGGTATTATTTATCATGTATTGATAGCCATGAACAAACCCGTTTTTTATCAGAGATGATGTTTGGAATGCGTCAAGCAGCTTTAGATGAAGCATCCTTAGAATATGTAAGTAATCCGTTTATGGATATTTTTTCGGGGTATCACCGCACCAATAACAGGCATGAGGGACCATTAATGCAAATGTTGTTGTCAGAATTTAAAGTGGTCTCTGATTGGTACCACTATATTCCCATCTCTCAATCCAGAAACGCGCCATTTAGTGATTATTTGGATGCGATTAAGGATAAATTTCCACAACTATCTAATCCAGTCCATTGGATTACAAGCGATAAACACAATATTAGTATACTGGCATTATCTAAACAGATAAGTTTTTTTGCAATCAATAGAATTCGAGCAGATATCAGTGCATACGGCTTTGTAGCCACCTTGTGGGAAATGGCTCAAAATATTAAAAAAACAGACATTAGAGCTTACCCCCATCTTCCTGAAAAAAGTGAGATGCCCATGTGGCTGCCTACATGCCATGAAGCCCTTTTTAAAAGTGCAATCATGGGTAGATTAAGAATGATTGCCCATGATCCCAATATCGTCTCGCAAAAATTAGCACAGGCGCTATTACGACTATTAAAAAATACACCACAACTAAGTATGCAGGCGATACAACGCATTTCAATGATGTTGGAAATCACACATCTTTTTTATGCTAACAATTATCCAAAATATGCGTTTTGTGTTTATACCGTTGTACATGAAATTAGCTTAGCTCTTGTACAAGAGCGTTCAACGCCTCGCATCAGAAAAGCCTATGGTGAATTTCTACGGGAATCAAAACAAACATTCTGTAACGCGCTGGAGATTGAAAAAACAGGATTGAACACTTTTGCGGCCCCTGCTATGTCAGGAAGCAATGCTTACATGCTAGCAATCAAGTTTGCTCATCAATTATTAGAAAGAACTCCAACTTTTAAAGTCGTAATGACCAGTTATTATGAGTTTCAAAATATAACGCCTAAGAGTCAACAAGCTGATGATGAGACTGATGTTTTTATTATTTCCACCGGCCCTATTCTGGATGATGATGGTCTGGTTCCAGGGGTCGATATCAATCTGTTTATTGAAACACATTTGGGAGCATCACGAGCTATCCCAGCTACCATCATTATCGATACCACAACAACACTCTATCGAAATTTAAGATTGGACCAAAAAGCAAGGGAGCTTATTTCAACTGGAAAATTGTCAATAATTATCCACGAGAGTCGTCAAAAATTTGGCTTACTACATACAGATCAAGCCCAATATGGTCGAATTTTTGGAGTATGCTCAGCTCTTTGCTATAAAAAAGAATCCTTGAAAGCGATAGAAGAGAAGGGTTTAATCGATTTTATGTCCCATATCGATATGCGTGTGGGTGCTTTTTTAAGTGTGCAATGTAGCGATATTCTTGAAGACATCAAGCTGCAACATTTTAAAAATGGCGCTCTAATGAGAAGTTTGCTCACGCATGCTATTGTTGAATCAGATGTTATCGAGCATCCTCTGATGTCAGGGGGTTTTGATGAATTATATTTTCTTTCATTTTCCGATGACTATGCCGAAATATTATGGCATGAGACTGATAAAATTGTTGAGAACAGATCAAGTTTTGGTCATTTCCATACTGTCAGATCGATGTTTGCTAATCAGGTGAGATTCTCTGCTGATGCCTCAGATGTGATTGATACCTTAATTAAATCGACGCAAATTTTTCTAGGATTTTTTTATTCCTTTAAGCGTCTGGTCCTGATATTGATTCAGTATTCTAGACTTTTGCCAGATAATTTGACGCTCGCACAACAGATTTGTTTTATGGCTATGTTGAGCAATATTTCCATAACGATGCCGGAAAGCGGATTCAAACAAGCAGACATGGTAAAATTATACGCAGCGATGGCGAATATGATAGACAAATGTCAGGACTTGAAAGCGAGATCATACACCTCAAATGTTGCACAATATTTAGGAATATTTAGACATGCAATCCTGGATAGATTGGAAATCGTATCTTGGCAACAAACTGTTATTAATAAATTGAGATTAATCTATCTAATTAACCCTTCTTTAATCAATGATAAGATGCTTTCTCTATTAAAAAATAAGACATATTCCTATTACTCTCAACCCCTTCTTTTGCATAAAAAAACAAATGATGCCCGCGATTTTGGGAGTATCAATCAGCCTTTGAGCTCTCATATCACAGGGGATCTATGGCATCTCC
>JAKFUY010000102.1 GCA_021732495.1 Legionellales bacterium
CTTTAAAGTAGGTACCATATCAACGCTTTTACAACTATTAAAGCTGCCTGATGGTACTGTCAAGGTATTGGTAGAGGGTGAACAGAGAGCTCAAGCAAGCAGCTATCAACTTACTGAAGAGGGCTTTCTAAGCGCGAAATTAAAACCTTTGAAGGAGTTTTCCGAGGCTCATGATGCAAAGGAGTTAGAGATCCTCACCCGTTCCCTGGTCTCTCAATTTGAGCAATACATCAAATTAAATAAAAAAATCCCACCAGAGGTAATTTCATCGATTTCAGCTATTGATGATGCTAATCGATTGGTAGACACCATCGCAGCACATATAACCATTAAAATGGAAGATAAACAGGATCTGTTAGAGACGCTTGATATTGGTGCACGCTTAGAAAAACTAATGAATGCCATTGAGACTGAGATTGATTTATTACAGGTTGAGAAACGTGTTAGAAATCGTGTTAAACGTCAAATGGAAAAAAGCCAGCGTGAATATTATTTGAGTGAGCAGATGAAGGCCATTCAAAAAGAGCTAGGTGAAATTGGTGAAGAAGGCAGTGATCTGGATCAATTGGAAGCTGCGATTGAAAAAGCCGGAATGCCCAAAGAAGCAAAAGAAAAGGCGCTTAGCGAGTTAAATAAACTTAAAATGATGTCGCCTATGTCTGCTGAGGCTACTGTCATTCGTAATTATTTGGATTGGATGATCTCCGTTCCTTGGAAAAAACGTAACAAAGTAGAATTTGATCTTAAAAAAGCAGAGCAGGTATTAGATCACGACCACTATGGTTTAGAAAAAGTTAAAGAGCGGATTATTGAATATCTGGCAGTGCAACAGCGTGTCAAACGACTGAAAGGGCCAATCATTTGCTTGGTCGGACCTCCAGGTGTAGGTAAGACCTCCCTAGGACAGTCGATAGCCAATGCGACAGGACGTACTTTCATTCGCATCGCATTAGGTGGTGTACGCGATGAAGCTGAAATCCGTGGTCATCGTCGAACCTATATAGGCTCTATGCCAGGAAAAATTATTCAGAAACTTTGTCAGGCTGGTGTGAAAAACCCACTGATTATGTTAGATGAAGTGGATAAAATGGCCATGGATTTTCGTGGTGATCCGGCTTCAGCCTTGCTCGAAGTGCTCGATCCAGAACAAAATCATACATTCAACGATCATTATCTTGAGGTCAATTACGACCTAAGCGATGTCATGTTTATTGCTACAGCGAATTCACTTGAAATTCCACCGCCATTGTTGGATAGAATGGAGGTGATTCGTCTAGCGGGTTATACCGAAGATGAAAAACTCAATATTGCTAAAAAATATCTGGTGCCAAAACAACTCGGTCTTAATGGGTTAAAGACTACAGAGCTTGCTTTTACCGATACGTCCTTGCATGAGATGATTAAACACTACACTCGAGAGGCTGGTGTTCGAAACCTAGAGAGAGATATTGCTAATGTCTGTCGAAAAGTAGTTAAAAAAATTGTGACAAGTAATAATTTAAAGAAGGTGAATGTCACACAAAGCTCAGTTGAAAAATTTCTTGGCGTACCTAAATTTATGTATGGTGTTGCAGAGAAAAATGACCAAATCGGCCAAGTCACAGGTTTGGCATGGACACAAGTTGGTGGCGAGCTTCTAACCATTGAAGCGGCAATGATGCCTGGCAAGGGAAAGGTTTTGCATACTGGACAATTGGGTGAGGTGATGCAAGAGTCTATCCATGCCGCAATGACCGTGATTCGTTCAAGAGCGGCCCAACTCAATCTAGCTGAAAATTTCTATGAGACCCATGACTTTCACGTTCATGTTCCTGAAGGTGCGACTCCCAAGGATGGTCCCAGTGCTGGCATTGGCATGTGTACTGTGCTTGCCTCAGTAGTATCGAAAATTCCTGTAAGGGCCGATGTTGCCATGACAGGAGAGATTACACTACGCGGACAAGTATTGCCGATAGGTGGATTGAAGGAAAAACTCTTAGCCGCCCATCGTGGAGGCATCAAGCAAGTCATTATTCCTGCCGATAATAAAAAAGATTTAGCGGAAATTCCGGATAATATCTTAAGAAAATTAAAAATCCATTGTGTGAATAATATTGAAGAAGTTCTATCGTTAGCACTTAGTGGAAACATTATGGCTAAGAAAGAGCCTGAGCTTGAAAATATTTAATTTTTTTTTAAAAAAAAGGGTTTACAGGCAAGGGGAAAACAGTTAAGATTCGCGTCGCTGTTAAGGTGAAAATAAAAAAAATAAAAAGCCTTGACGAGACAATTACATTTTGTTTTAATCCAAATTGTCAGTTGGAAGACTTAACAGCAAGAGGACATACTATGAACAAAAGTGAATTGGTTGAAGCAATAGCAAGTGGTTCAGGTGTAACTAAAGCAGCAGCAGGTCGTGCACTAGATGTTTTCATGATGACTGTTACTGATGTTTTAAAAAATGGTGACCAAGTTGTATTGCCAGGTTTTGGTTCTTTTAAAACCGGATTGCGTTCAGCATACGCTGGAAGAAACCCACAAACGGGTGCAGAGATTCAAATCAAAGCATCACGTGTTGCGAAGTTTAAAGTGGGAAAAAAATTGAAGGAAGCTGTTCAAGACGTTAAATAAAGCAGTTTGGGGTGCTTAGCTCAGCTGGTAGAGCATCGCCCTTACAAGGCGAGGGTCGTAGGTTCGATCCCTACAGCACCCACCATTTATGGAGTGGTAGTTCAGTTGGTTAGAATACCGGCCTGTCACGCCGGGGGTCGCGGGTTCGAGCCCCGTCCACTCCGCCAAATATTAAAGCGCCATATGGCGCTTTTTTCTTATCTAATAATCTAGTTTCGTGTACGTATTCTTGATATCATAGGCAAAAGTATAGACTTTTGATTGATAGTCTTTAGCATGAGGTTTTGAAAAACGAATTATGTTGCAAAAGTTAAATGAAAAGATTCAAGGATTAGTGGTCTGGATTATTATCCTACTTGTAGTAATCGCCTTCGCAATATTTGGTGTCGATTATTACATGCAATCCAGAAAAGATAGTGTCTCTATTGCAGAAGTAAACGGGGAACCGATAAGCAAGCATGAATTTGATTTGCAATTTAGACGTTTAACACAACTCAAAGATCCGGTGCACTGGAGCACCATGCGTGAAAATCAGCTTAAAGCCCAAGTTCTCGATGATTTGATATTAAATAGTCTAAGTATTCAATCAGCACGTCTTAATGGCTTTGCGGTGACCCCAGGTCAAGCCAATCATGCGATTCTTAGTATTCCACAATTTCAAATGGATGGATCTTTTTCCTCCATGAAATATGCACAAGCACTCAATGGTGCATTGTTTACTCCTGAATCTTTCCAGCGAGAAGTTGAGCAGGGTATGCTTTTAAATCAACAACGATTTGCCTTTATTGGTACGGCCTTTGCATTACCCTATGAAATTGAGCAATTTGTGAAGCTTTATATGCAAACCAGAGATTACGATTATACCCGTATTCCTGCTTTGAAGTTTGTTGATAATGCCAATGTGAATGACTCCCAGGTCAAGAGTTTTTACAATAAACACCAAGATGTGTTTTTAAGCCCAGAAATGATGAGCATTAAATATATCAAGTTGTCGCTTGCGGAAATGAAAGATCAAGTGCAACTAAGCGATAATGCTTTATTGCAATATTACAAAGATCATCCTACACAGTTTATGTTGCCAGCGCAGTGGGATTTAGAAAATATCCTCATTTCTCTGCCCGAAAATGCCCCTAAAGATGAGCAATCCAAAGTATTGAAATACGCTCAGGACTTAGAAAATAAATTTATCAAACAACCTGAATTGTTTGATAAAATGTCAGCGCAGATTCGTAAAGGGGAACTAAAATCTTCAGGACTTACGGTTTCTAGTGCGGTATTGCCAACGATTCTTGCAGGACAAACCAATTTGGATGCCGATTTGGTTAATTTAACCAAGCCAGGCATGATTTCAAAGCCACTTCGTACGGCACGTGGCTATGAGATTTTTAAATGTCGTGCTTATCAATCCTCTCGATTTAGAACGTTTAAAACCGTTGAAAAAGATATTGCTTCTATTTTGAGAAATGAAAAAGCGCAAACGATTTTCAATAAAACCATGGAAAAGCTCTCTGAATTAAGTTTTGAGCATCCAGATTCTTTGGATAAGATTGCCAAAAAACTGAACTTGAAAGTAGAAAAAACGCCCCTGTTTTCACGCCGTGGCGGACAGGATCTGCTAACCCAGAATAAAGCAATTATTCGTGCAGCTTTCTCTGCCGATGTGCTGAAGTACGGAAACAACAGTGAGCCTTTGCAATTGGACCATGATAATGTCATTGTCCTGCGTATGAATGAGCATGTACCAGCTTCTAAACAAGCCTTGGTTGATGTCAAACTTTTGATTGCCAAGAAACTGGCTAAGAAACAAGCTGAAGCAGAAGCGCGTCAATTGGGTGAGATGTTAGTCGCATACCGTAAGTTCCCAGCCGATAAGTCTCAAAATCATATGATGGTTGCACCACACTTAGCTTGGAATCATATCTCCAATGCTGCACGTGATGCTGCAGATGTTCCAGCAGGCGTCAATGAATTAGCCTTCTCGTTACCTGCCGTTGGCAATCGCTCAGGTCGCACTTTAATTGGTGGTGATTATGTTGTGGTGGAATTGAAACAAATTCATCCTGGGGATATCCGTCTTCTCGATCCAGAGCAGGTGGCAAGCATTACCCAGCAAATAGAAGCCAATTACGGTATGATTGATTATGATTTGTATATCCACCATTTGATGGATAAAGCTGAGATACAAAAAAAATAAAAAAGATTTGTTATAAAAAAACGCCCCAATGGGGCGTTTTTTTTATTATACGAACTGGTGTTCTTGCAGGGCTACCGCATGAAAGCCTGCATCCACATGAATCACTTCACCAGTGATGGCTGAGCCTAAATCTGAGCATAGGAATGCGGCTGTATTGCCAACTTCTTCAATGGTCACATTGCGTTTGAGAGGGGTCATGTTCGCATAGGCTTGTAACATTTTACGAAAGTCTTTAATTCCAGCTGCCGCAAGTGTTTTAATAGGGCCTGCAGAGATGGCATTGACGCGGATATTTCTTGAACCCATGCTATTTGCCATATAACGTACTGAAGCCTCTAAGCTTGCTTTTGCAAGCCCCATCACATTGTAGTTAGGGACTACTTTTTCTGCACCATAATAAGAGAGTGTCAGCAGTGATCCGTTGACCCCCTCCATTAAAGGTAGAAAGGCTTTACCCAAAGCAATAAAGCTATAGACGCTAATGTCGTGGGCGATTTGAAAGCCGGATCGATTGGTTTGCGTGATAAAGTCGCCTGCAATTTGATCAGCTGGTGCAAATGCCACTGCGTGAACTAAAATATCGACGTGCTCCCAATGTTGTTTGACATGGGCTGCCAGTTGGTCGATGTCTTGATCAAGGGCTACATCACACTGGAAACATAATTTTGTGTTGAATTCAGAGGCAATGTTATGCACTCTTTCTGCAAGTTTTTCACTTTGATAAGCAAAAGCCAGTTCAGCACCTTGTGCATGAAATGCTTTAGCAATGCCATACGCAATTGAGCGCTGGCTTGCAAGACCTACAATGAGTGCTTTTTTCCCTTTCATAAATCCCATGAGTTACTCCTTAGTGATTGGGGGTCATGGCAAGAAGTTCTCGCATTTTTGCTTTAATCATATCAATAGCAATGCGATTTTCTCCGCCACGAGGAACAATAATATCTGCGTAGCGACTTGAGGGCTCAATAAATTGCAAATACATCGGACGTACAGTCGTTTCGTATTGTCTTAATACAGCCTCAAAAGAGCGTTGTCGTTCCACCACATCACGCATAAGACGTCTTGATAAGCAGATATCCAATGGCGTAGACATGAAAATCCGAATATCCATTAATTGCCGCAACTCGGCATCCGTAAATAACAAAATGCCCTCAAGGACAATAATACGATGACTGCCAATTTTTCGAGTTTCAGGAAGGCGGATGTGTTTGGAGTATGAATAGATAGGTATTTCGATATTTTTACTTTTTTGTAAGTCTCGCAAATGTTTGCAGAGCAATTGGTGATCAAAAGCATCGGGGTGATCGTAGTTGATTTTTTCTCGTTCACTAAAGCTTAACTGGCTATTATCTTTATAATAAGCATCTTCTGAGATGACAACCACTTGATCAGAACCCAGTTCATTGACAATAGTGTTGGCAAGTAGACTTTTTCCAGATGCAGAAGGACCTGCAATACCAATAATGATGATGTTGTTTTGCATAGTATTCACAGTTGATGATTTGTTCAAATAGTAGCAGTTTGTGACCTTTTTTTCAACTGAAAAATAAACAAATGTTTTAATGTTAGATTGTCACTTGAAGCCAATTGAAGTGAGTTTAACTAGAGCCATGTTTTTTTAAAATGACATATAGTGCACCTGTTCCACCATGTTTGGCATGCGCACTATGCATCATCAATATTTGGGGTTGTTGTTTCAACCAGCGATAGATATGTTGTTTAAGAATGGGCGTTTCACCATGCAGGCTTCCTTTGCCATGAATAATAAGAAGATGACGAATATTTTGTGCTTGTACATGATTCAAAAAATCGTGTAACCGGTCCTGGGCTTCAAAACGGTGCATACCATGCAAATCAAGCCTAGCTTCAATGGGAATATCTCCCTTAACCACTTGATCTTTATGCGTTTTAGAAAGACGACCAAGCCCATAGCTTAATATCGATTCACTCCCCATATTTTCGCTATCATCATCGATAATATTAAGTGTGATACCCGCTTTAAATTTACGTGGATATGAAATCTGAATAGATTTTTCAGTTTTATTCACTTTAATAGGGGGTTTAACCAATACAGCCTGGACTTTATTTTGTTTTTTGATGGGCTTGACACCTATCATCTGCTTTAGAAATAAATCCTTGTCCTCATCTTCTGACATTTTCGGCGATAGGTTATTTTGAATTAATAATATTAACATAGGGTTAAAACAATAGTGAATAAAAACGTTTAATAATAACGATGGATTTGGAGTGCTTATTGGCGAACATTGATTCATCTTATTATATGCGAGAATGTTGTATGGAAAAAAATACAAGCACATCACACTTAGTAAGGCTTTAGTCCTGCGATGATTGCAGAAAGTTTAGGACGGCATCGATCTTCTATTGCTCGAGAACTTTCTCGCAACGGATGGAAACCTACCCCGACAGTACGCATTCTGAGGTGGTCAAGCTAACCAACGTTCAGAACGTCTAGCACGCATAGCCGGTGTTAAGTGCAAATATCTTGTGGTTAAAGGTTCAAGATGGTCTACAACACGGCTTATCGCCAGAGCAGATTGCAGGTACAATGTCTCGTATGAATGAGCCCATCCGCGTTTACTTTGCTCATCCACATAGCCCATGGGATAGAGGATAAAATGAAAATACGAATGGCCTACTTCGTCAGTATTTACCGAAGGGAGAGGATCTTGCTGTTTTTTCACAGCAGGAGCTTGATGATGTTGGATGGAAATTGAAAACGAGTCCACGCAAGACTCTAAATTTGAAGTGCCCAGCCGAACTGTTCCTTTAACGCTTTTGACTTTAAAGCTTAAGGGGCCGATAAACTTAACATTGTTACACTTGGATCTTGAAACCGCCATTATAAAAAGATTCTGTAATCTACTTTAAAAATTTCAGCGATCTTTTTTGCAAGTTCTTTGCCAATATTACGTCTTCCGTTTTCCATAGCAGAAAGATTGGTCTGGCTGATATTTATTTTTTTCGCAAACTCTACCTGACTCAACCCTTCTCGATATCTCAAACCTTTTAATAAAACGGCCGGCTCACCAGACGGCTCAGTCAAATCTTTAAATAAAACATCAATCGATGTATATTGGCTTGCAGGTTCAACTTTGTAACGCTCCATGACTTCAACTGGAACTACATAAAGCCCACCGTGCCAAGATATTTTGGCAACAGCATCAATATGGTGCTTTTTCGTGTGTGCCGACATAGTAAATCTCCATAATCTTTAACTTTTTATCAAACACTTCCCAACAACATACATAGGTTGGTCTGCCTTTGCTTAAATGGCAATGGCGCTTATCACCAGGCATGCCATTTAATTTGCTATAATTTTTCCAGCCACCACCAGTTGCTGGTCCGTGTTGTTCGAGATCACGAGCAAGTAACAACACAGCTGATTGAACTGATTTTGGAAGCTTTAGTATTTTTTTTCCAAGTCATAATAGTATTATATATCCAAATTAGACATATGTCAATTTGTGATAATTATCATGCTTTTTAAAAAAACAAATTTCAATGAAAATCGTTCCTAAGTTATAGTGAATTTTGAGATAGTTGGCTATATTTTTTTCAGACAACTTTTTAAAAGTTTCTAGATCCTCATAAGTAATGCATTTCATTGAATAGCAAGTTGGTGATAATGTTTTGCATCAGATCTTCTTTAGAATTCAGCATCATGCTCTTCCCCTGATTTATTGAGCAGCCTTGGTTTTTCTTGCTCCTAGAGGTCCCAACTGTTTTTCAGTTAAGACAAACGCATCCCTACGTTGACTTAATTTAATACAACAAGATTACTGATTGAGTGACATATTACTTCTCAACCTCCACAAAGACCGGGGTTTAGCCTTTTTACTTATAGCAACGAAACTTATCAACCGTTAGCATTAACATTCCATTGTAAAGTAATATCGCAACATGAATATACTTTATTCAATAATATCAAGAGGTTAAAACCGTATTCAGCATGGCTAATGCCATGGGCAAGTATATTGAAATTAATATAACTGACTAAATGTGATTGAGCGCAGAGCCTGGGGTTGAATATCCGCAGCTAGGCAAAGAAGATTCCTTGTTAAGATGATTTAACGATTTTTTCTATTTCATCGCGCATAAGCCCGGTACTCACCATCACTATTTCGATGCTAACACCTTGTTTTAAGAGAGTCTTTGCTATCTCACGTTTTTCATTCATACGCCCCTTAACTTCACCCTCAGCTATACCCTTGGCATAGCTATCGGCGATGAAGGATTTTTCACGTCTCACTGAATCCCAATAGCTTTCATATACCTGAAGTTCTCCAGGGGTATAAGCAGACTCCTCGGACAATGCAACCGCTTGGGCGATTTCTGGTATTGCCAGAAGTTCTTGAGAAACGGTGCGTGTTTTCTCATCGATTTCTCGCAAAAAGCGCAACCATAGTAATCGCAGCTTCTTCTCGTTTTGCGAATGAATAGGGAATTTGGGTAATTCAATAAAGATGAGCTGCAAATGCTCAATGACATCACTATTACCTTTTTTTACTAACTGGTAATGATGATACCAATCTGGTGTTTCCTTTTCATATATTTCGGCTACCAAGCCCAATCCATACACGGGTTGCAAAAACTTGTATTCATTGCCTTTTTCTAATTGTTTTACAACAGCCTGGCTGGTTCCAAACAACAGTCTCTGCTTGAAGCTATCGGTCCAGTTCATTTGCATTTCAACAATAAATACCCGGCCTTGTGCATCCTTACACTTGACATCAGCGATTGTACGCTTGAATTCTGGAATTGAAGGCACTTGTTCACTTGGTAAATAAGATAGCTCAACAATATGCCTGTCTAAGGGTAATGGCAGCAGAGCATTTAAAAAACTGATTAATATATGAGGATGCTCGCCAAAAACCTTTTTAAATACCACATCTGATTTAGGATCTAAATAGCGCGACATAATGCTTCGACTCTTTTGCAATTAAAAACTACATATATATTAACACAATCTTGGTTTTTTTTCTTCAATAATTGCTTTGTTGGGGGTCTCTCTTTTACCAGTGATAGTTTGTTTATTAGCAGGAACGATTGAAAAAAATAAAGTTGTTTGAAAATCAGGAACACTTGGTTAAAATAGCTAACAATTTAATAAAGAAGTCGCATCCATGAAAAAAACTATGTATCCAGGGCCATCAACAGAAAAAGAATATAGTGAAGCCTGTCAAAAATTAAAAACCATTTTGGATTTTTATCGGTTTGCATTAAGTATTCATGGCCAAAAAAATGTGTTTTTTGGTCATGGCAGTGCCGATGCTGAAGTTGAGTTTCAGTCTCTGATATTGGGTTCATTACAACTGCCTTTTGAATGGAGCCCAACGTTTTGGGTGGCGCGTTTAACGCTTTCAGAAAAAGACTTTTTAGCGCATCAATTGTATCAACGCTTTGAAAATCATATGCCAGTGCCTTATCTTATTCATCAAGCCCAGTTTTGTGGTCTTTCTTTTTATGTTGACGAGCGGGTATTGATTCCACGTTCTCCAATTGCCGAATTGATCGAACAACAGTTTTCTCCCTGGATTGATGCTGAAAGGGTGGAGGATATCCTCGATCTATGCACGGGCAGTGGGTGTATTGCCGCAGCTTGTGCTTATGCTTTTCCACAAGCAACTGTCGATGCAATTGATATTGACCCCAATGCCTTAGAGGTTGCGACAATCAACATTGAAAAACTTGGGTTAGACCAACAAGTCCGTTTAATACAGTCCGATGGGATGAAGGCCTTAACCAAAGAGCGTTATGATATCATTGTCAGCAATCCGCCTTATGTGGGTGCCGATGAAATGCAAACCCTACCGTCTGAATATCGACACGAGCCGCGTCATGCGCTTGAAGCTGCAGATAATGGCTTGGCATTGGTGCACCATATTCTGAAAAAAGCAAAAAAACATTTAAAGCCCGAGGGGATTTTAGTGGTTGAAGTGGGCAATAGTGATCTTGCCCTAATGGAAGCTTACCCGGAGTTGCCGTTTATTTGGCTTGAGTTTGAGCACGGCGGCAGTGGAGTATTTTTATTAAACGCAGAAGATTTGCCTAATTGAGAGTGAGTGAATAATGAGTTCATTAAGAAAAGTTGCTGTGGTTGGTGCCACAGGTGCAGTAGGCGATACCATGATAAAAGTATTGCATGAAAGAAAGTTCCCCATTTCTGAACTGATACCGCTGGCAAGCGAACGTTCTGCAGGTCAGATGGTTCAATTTGGCAGACACGATCTCGAAGTCATTGATTTAGCCACATTTGATTTTAAAGGTGTCGATATCGCTTTTTTTACTGCTGGCAGTGCGGTATCCAAGCAATACGCACCCATTGCAGCGCAAGCAGGATGTGTGGTCATTGATAATACTGCCTGTTTTCGCTATGACGATGATATTCCTTTGGTGATTCCTGAGGTCAATCCAGAAGCTATCGCCCAATATACCCAGCGCAATATTATTGCTAACCCGAATTGCTCAACCATTCAGATGTTGGTCGCCTTAAAGCCTATCTATGATGCAGTGGGGATTAATCGTATTAATGTAGCTACCTATCAAGCGGTATCAGGCACCGGTCAAAAAGCAATACGTGAGCTAATTAGTCAGTTAAGTGAATTATTAAATGGGCGCTCTATCAAGCCCAGCGTTTACCCTCAACAAATCGCATTTAATGTATTGCCACACATCGATGAGTTTCAAGACAATGGCTATACCAAAGAAGAAATGAAAATGGTATGGGAGACTCGAAAAATTTTCAATGATCAAGAGATTTTAGTTAATCCCACTGCGGCACGGGTTCCGGTACTCTACGGGCATTCAGAGGCTATCCATATTGAACTTAAAGCGCCGATGACCGCAGCTGCGGCACGCAGTTTGTTGTCTAAAGCCCCAGGTGTAAAAGTGGTGGATAATGTCGCTAAAAAACAATACCCTACGGCATTGATGGATGCGACCGGTCATGATGAGGTGTTTGTTGGACGAATTCGAAATGATATCTCACATCCTATGGGTTTAAATCTGTGGGTAGTCGCTGACAATACCCGCAAAGGTGCTGCCACCAATGCCATTCAGATCGCAGAAATACTGCACCAACAATATTTGTGATATATAATATAAGTATAGCTATGACTCTGAGTGGGTGAATTATGGCAACAATTGGCAAATCCTCATCAAGTTTAAGTCGCATTAAGGACGCTTTGGGCCTAAAAAAGCCTGACGTTAAACCTGAAAATACCAAACAGGTTAAACGACAACGTTCGCTTATCGACCCCTTTACGGATGAGGGGCGCCGTAAAATTGCGCCACCTTCTGGATATAAACAGGAAACCAGAAGGATGGGCAATGTTAGACGAAATCAAGAACAAAGCGGGCATCGTGGTTTAGGCATTCGCGTTCAATCCAATGAACGCAGTGATGAAGAACCGATGGCGATGGAGCAGTCTTTAGAAAATCAATCCAGTTTGATGAATAATCCCTTATTGGATACTCAGCGTTTTGATGGCATTGATCCCAGCGTTAATCCTGCCCCTGCACTTAATACTGCCGCAAGGACCGAGTTTGATAACATTAAACGAGAACAAGAGATGGAAAAACAACTCCGTCTTGGTTTGGCCCCTGGAAATACCAAGAAATTTAACCCAAGATTTACACCTGGTGGATAATTTGTCATGAGCATTGCAATCGATATCATTCAAGGCAAAATGCCAAATTTTGCGGCCTATTTGCAGGCAGGAGAATCTTTAGATGATATTGATGAGTTTGGCTTTACCCCATTAATTGAGTCGATTCTTGCTAGGAATATTGATGTTACCCGTGCGTTATTAGCACAAAAGGTCAATGTCGATAAACCCGATATGGCAGGGCGTACCGCACTTCAATGGGCTGTCGATAATGATGATATTGTGGCGGCCACTCTGCTTTTAGACCATGGTGCTGATGCCAATGCCTCAACTAAACAAGGGTTTTCTGCATTGGTATACCCCGTATTGCGAGGACAAACTGGATTTAAACAACTGTTATTGAGTCATGGCGCAAGTTTAAATTTTGCTCAAGACTTTATTTCAGCAAAATTGATAGGCCATCGGTTTTCTCTAAAAGGCACTGTAGATATTGTCAATGCAAAAAAACAAATGATTGAAGTTGATTATGAGGGTTTTGTTTTAGAGTTTACAGTGGCAGTCATTAAAAACTCACTCGCACGATTTTTAAATAGTTATGCAGCTAGACGTTGGCGAGATGATTTTAACCTTCTAAAGACAATGTTAAGAGGTTTTGAGATTGCTGAAAACATATTATTGTGGCAAAGACAACTCACGCCTAAAAAACGTTTTCATGAAGAGTTAGCCCAGATTGCAAGTGAGCCTTTTTTAATATTGCCTGCTGCAAGTGCCGGCCATGCCATGGGTTTTATTTTATACCAGGATTGGTTGGTTAAAATCGATAGGGGTGAAAATAGCTTAAAAGAGGGGAGTGTCAATATCTATCAAATTGGAAATCGAGATGTGATTGATGCCTTCTTTTTAGAATCTTTCTTGTTTAAAAAACAGCCCCGCACTTTTTTTCATCACAAAATAAACGATATTTTGAATTTAAATAAAATAGCCAGTCTTCCACTAGGTGCCCAAATCGTTGGTAATTGTTCCTGGGCAAACATAGAAGCCTGCATTGGGGTAGGGCATTTAATATTAAGTATCTATCCGTATGAGAATCTAGAGCCCAAGACATCGGGTTATCTTTATCAATCTTGGTTAAGTTGGGATAAGGACCGTGCTATTGAGGAATTAATCGATGCATATCGCGGGGCAGACAAATTTCGCAAGGCCAGTATTTCCTCGATGCTATGTGCAGTGTTATTTCAAAACATCAATGGTTATTTAACCCATGACACCCATCGTGCCGAAAAAATCTTAAAAACTGTCATCAATCCAGATTACCTCTATATTTTACAAAGTTATCTTGATGTCTACTGCCCTGTAGGACAAAAAACCGCCCATGGGGAGAACTTAAAGCGGGTATTGGACAATTGTGGTTATGATAGTGATAGGTTGGGACAGAGTCTTTCTTAAATGAAAAGCCCCCTAAGGGGCTTAGTATCTATCTAAAATGATTGATTTAATTTGTTTCTACGAATATCTTCTGTAACCATCATCTGACAGAGTTCATTTAAATCAGTTTTTGCTTCCCAGCCAATCAATTTTTTTGCACGCTCAGGATTGCCAATTAAAAGTTCTACTTCTGCAGGTCTATAAAATTTAGGGTCAATTTTAACAATTGGTTTTCCGGTGCTTACATCATAACCCACTTCATTGATCTCTTTGCCAGACCACTCCAATTGAATGCCAGCATTTAAAAATGCCAATGATACAAAATCTCTCACTTGATGGGTTTTATTGGTGGCAAGTACCAATGTCTCTGGTTCTGAATGTTGTAACATCATCCACATACCTTCCACATATTCTTTAGCATACCCCCAATCTCGCTTGGCATCCAAGTTCCCGAGATATAATGTATCTGCTTTTCCTAAGGAGATTTTAGCCGCCGTATCAGTAATTTTTCTTGTGACAAACTCTTTGCCACGCAAAGGCGATTCATGATTAAACAATATTCCGCTTGTAGCAAAAATATTATAAGACTCTCTATAATTTATAGTCATCCAATGGGCAAATAATTTGGCAACACCATAAGGACTTCTAGGATAAAATGCTGTAAATTCAGACTGAGGGATTTCTTGTACTTTACCGTACATTTCCGAGGTTGAAGCCTGATAGAATTTGATTTTGGGGTTTACGATACGAATGGCTTCTAATAAGTTTAAAGGACCTATTCCAGAAATTTGTGCCGTGGTAATAGGTTGTTCAAATGAAACGCCAACAAAGCTTTGAGCCGCTAAATTGTAGACCTCATCTGGATTTGAAAACTCAAGCAAACGTACGCAGGATGAAGTGTCGGTTAAATCAAACTCAACCAATTGCAAGTTAGGATTGTTCTCTATATTTAGTTCATTGATACGCCAAAAATTAACGGATGAAGACCGTCTGTAGGTTCCAAAAACCTTATAACCTTTGTCTAATAATAATTCTGCTAAATAGGCGCCATCCTGACCTGTAATACCTGTGACAACTGCAACTTTCACTATTAATTCCTCGCGTTAAAAATAAGGTTCTATAAACTAAAAACATCATACTACAATTTCTTTTGATTAAAAACCGACTGATACAATTTTAAATAAGACTCAACCATATTACGCGCCTGAAATAAATTTTCATACCTGATTCTTGCATTATTACCGTACTCTTTTGCCAAAACCTCATCCTGATGCCATGCGCACAAAGCTTGCTTTAAAGACTGGCTATTTGCAGGCTCAACCACCCAGCCTGTTTGATGATTCTGATTGATAAAGCTTGTACCTGTGCCAATTTCGCATGAAATTAAAGGCTTGCCAAACATAGCACCTTCGACAAGTGACAAACCAAATGCCTCACTTCTTAAATGCGAGGGCAACACTAAACCGGCGCAATGGGTTAACACAGCAATTTTGTCCTCATCATTGAGGCGACCTAAGAATATAATATTTTTTAAATGATATTTTTTTTGCAACATCAACAGTTCTTGTTTTTCTGGCCCATCACCAATCAGAACCAAAGGATAATCCAGACCTTGCATGGCCTCAAATAAAAACTTTAGTCCTTTATAGTAGCGAAACACACCGATAAATAACAAAAAACGATTGGGAAGCAGTTCTTTCCACTTACCAAGTACCGCATCATTAGGTTTTTTATAAAGGCCTTCATCTAGACCCAATGGAATAGTACTTAATTTAGAAGAAAATTTCTGTAACGTCTCACTTCCTCCAAGATAGTTAGGAGAGGTAGAAACGATTGATGACATTTGATTCAGAAAATATTTTTGAAGAGGTTGATATAGTTTTAATAATTTTTTTTGCTTGATGATATCGGACTGATAAGTAAGAACACTTGCCTTTTGATGTGGGCAAATCAAATGTACAAAATCAATCCAGGGAAATGGGTGGTGATAATGAATCACATCAGCTTGACGGCATAGTTTTTTATAGTACGGGAAACTTTTTAAAGAAATTGGCATCGAAGCAATTTCACGAGTCGCAGGTACTACCACGACTTCATAACCTTCATAGCTCAAGACCTCGGGCTTTTTTTGAGGCGCAAATGCAAGAACTGTTGCCTGGTGCCCTTTTTCTATAAGGCCTTGAGAAATATGATGTATAACTTGTTCAACCCCTCCCATCGTAAGCGGTCGAGCAGTCTTATAACATTGGAGGATATGCATGTGCTATACACGCCCATACATATCATTAAAACGTACAATATCATCTTCCCCTAAATAAGCACCGCTTTGAACTTCAATCATCACCAACGATATTTTCCCAGGATTGGTTAAGCGATGCTTATGGCCAGCAGGGATATAAGTTGATTCATTGGTATGTATTAAAAACTCGCGTTCACCATTTACCACATTGGCCATTCCGCTCACCACAATCCAATGTTCACTTCGGTGATAATGCATTTGTAAACTCAATGATGCGCCTGGCTTAACTTCTATTCGTTTAATTTTAAAACCTTCACCCTCTTCTAATACCGTGTAAGTCCCCCATGGTCTATGAACAGTTCGATGCAACTTATAAGCATCATGGGCTTTATTCTTCAATTTTGAATAAATGGCTTTAACCGATTGTGCGTGATTTTTGTGGGCCACTAACAAAGCATCGGGTGTGTCGACAACGATTAGATCTTGGGCACCTACAACACCGACCACTCTACCTTCACTTTGCACATAGGTATTATGAGTATCTTGCAAATACACATCCCCAAGCGTGCGGTTGTTATTTTCATCGGCCGATACCAATTCACTTAATGAATTCCAAGAACCAATATCACTCCATCCCAATTCACAAGGAACGACAGTCAACTGAGTAAGATTGGACTCCGAAGCACTCATAGGCTCCATCAGAGCATAATCAATCGAGTTATCAGGGATCTGAGCAAACGAGACAGGCAGCTCAATCAACGATAAATTTAATGCTTTAGAGACTCTCGATTCATTAAAACAGAAAACGCTTGATTGCGAAATTTCAGAAGCATGCTCTGCCATTTGTTTTAAAAACGCCCCGACAGGGAAACAAAACATGCCACTATTCCAATAAAAATTTCCTCTTTGTATATATTCTTCAGCAACATCACGAGATGGCTTTTCAACAAAACGCAAAACATTTTCATCATCTGATTCAATGTACCCAAATCCAGGCTCTGGATACATAGGCTTCATACCAAATGTAACCAGTTTCCCAAGTTTAGCGTATGAATGAGCTTTGACAACAGCTTCCTCAAACGCGCTTTGGTCTTGAATTAAATGATCCGCTGGCAAAATTAAAATATTGGCATCATCACCATGCATTTGCTGAACATGTAAAGCAGCCATCATAATAGCTGGAGCAGTATTACGCCCTACGGGCTCTAAAATAAATGACTGATGTAGACTCGAGGATTTATAAGCGCTTAGCTCATCCTCTACTTTAAAGTATAATTCACGGTTGGTAATTGTCAGAATATGATCCACACCTTTAATCTTCTCTGCGCGAAGATAAGCCTTCTGAAGCAGGCTTTCGCCGTCAGCTAATTTAATAAAAGGCTTTGGATGGTGTTCCCGAGACAATGGCCATAAACGAGATCCCGCACCGCCACATAAAACCACGGGCACCAAAGTCCCTGTTGGATTTATGACTTGTTGTTTAATACGAACTTTTTCATCAACAAGTCCTAACATGTTTTTCCTTGTAACAAATGATAAATATTATTTGTGCTACCTTAGCTGATTAAAAAAACAAAATCAATGAGGAAGCCCAACAAAAACTAGGCATCTATTGCTTGATTGCTGGCATTCTCAATCCTCCAAAAGTTAGAATTATTGGCAATGAGCAATTACAGGGAACAACTTTATTTGGCTCTAATTTACAGGCTCTATTTTAAATCATGAATAATTGTTCTAAAATTCACAATCGAAAATTTATTCATCAATAATTTATGAAAATTGCTTTTAATAACTCTGCCGTGCGTTACCCTCTCACAGGCATTGGCCATCTCACAATACAAAATTTTGAGGCATTACAAAAAATAAAAAATATTGAGGTTGTCCCTTATCAACAGATGAACAATATCCAAAACATTAATAGTGCTTCTAGCAAAAACGCATCATTCAAAAAACATATGATGAATACAATCATTTCTTTCTTGAGTAAATGGAGTTGGGCTCAAGAGCTTAATCGATTTATAAAAAACAAAAAAATGACAAAATTTTGTAAGACCGTCCAACCTCATGTTTTTTATGAACCTAATTTTTTGTTGAGTGCAAAATTTTCTCCATCGGTAAGCACTATCTATGATATCTCCTTCATTCGTTATCCAAACACCCATCCCAAAGCCAGGGTTAAAATTTTAACCAAGAACCTTAAGAAATCTATTGAAAACAGCAAAGCAATTGTTACAATTTCTGAATTTAGTAAGCAAGAAATTATTGACGTATTTAAGGTAGAGTCAGAGAAGATATTTGTTGCACATTGTAGTACGCCTAAAAATTTTAAACCACATACTGAAGAAGAAACTAAAGCTACGTTGGCTCCCTTAAAACTTACCTATAGAAAATTCATTCTTGTTGTCGGCACGTTTGAACCTAGAAAGAATCTAAAAAATGTATGTTTAGCTTATGGCGAACTTCCAGAGTCTCTTCGGAAAAAATTTCCTCTCGTGCTTTGTGGGGCTCGGGGCTGGGGAAAACTCGATCTGCCGAAAAATATCACGCAACTTATTGAAAATAATCAAATCCGTATTTTAAATTATATTGGTGATCAAACCTTATATCATCTAACAGCATCTGCAAGAGTTTCTTGTTATTGTTCTATCTATGAGGGATTTGGTTTGCCCGTATTAGAAGCTATGCAAAGTGGAACACCAGTTATAACCTCAAATATCAGCTCGATGCCTGAGGTTGCAGGAGATGCAGCTATATTAGTAGATCCAATGAATTATAAAGAAATAAGAAAAGGCATTCAGGATGTGTTAACCCAAGATACGTTGTTTGCTTTGTTAATTAACAAAGGACTGAAACAAGCCAAACAATTCAACAGTGAAAAATCAGCGGCGATGATTGTTAAAGCTTGTCAATTTGCTTTAGAAAATCAAGAGTAAATGATTATACCATATAGAAACATGAAGGTTGATGCTCGAGTTTTTTGGATAAATGAGTGAGATGTCCCCGACATTCCACACCTTAGTTTAGGAATAAATTTTCATGAAGGTTTTTCCAATAGCTTTTAAGATAATCTTCTGCCTTTCTTTGAGATTGAGGACTACGATTTGATTCATATTATTTTGGGTAATATCAAGAATATGCATTCCTTGAAAGCATTGAAATAACCATCTCGCCGTTGGATTTTGACAAGGCTTCTTTTTCATATCGGGGAAAAAAGTTCCTGTCCTTTTTAATGATGTTCTAATCAGATGTTCTAGGGCAGCATAGACCTGTTAAACAACAGGTCATGACCGTCAATAACGCCACTATTTGTTCAGGTTTTTTTAAAAATAGCGATGAAACAAGAAAATCAGGACTTTTTAAAAATCGAAAACCAACTTCAACTTTTTGCTGAGATTTGTAGTGGTCTAGCATTGCTTGCATACCAAGATGTTCTGAACAATCATTGGTTGCTAAAATAAAGATACCTAAATTTTTCTCGGCATTTTTGCGATGTTCAGATGAACATATGAGCTTGCCACTGACTTGGTAAGATATCGTTCCTTCAGCAGTTAATGAAGGTCGACCACGGCTCTTGTGTTTCGTGATTTTCTCTATGTTAAAGGATTCTAAGACTGCAAAGCCTTGTTTATTTTCCCAACGTTTCATTGCTTTTAATGCATCAGCCTCACAAGAAAAGTCTTGCTGAGACAGTTTGTTAAAGGATTTCTGAGAGGTTTCGATGGATTTGGTTATTCTTTTTTCAAGACTTATCAAACTATATGGGCTTTCATATAGACAGGGATACCTGCTTGATTTTCAGTGATTAAATTTAATATCACTTGATTTAGTTCAGGTCTATGGTCGCGACTATAGCCTTTGGTTAATCGAATACCGGTGAAATCATCATCTACGCTATATTCACCATCAACATGAAAGCTTGTTGTATCAATATTAATGGCTTCACAAGGCAAACCAAGGTACTTAATCACGGCTTCACCTAGATGCTGGTAAAGTTCACTAACACCATACTCAAATAACTTATCCAGGTATCTACCTAGCGCATCATCCTTAATTTGTTCTGCTCTGATATCGATGTCTAAAAGTCTTTGAAGCGGCTTATCTTCAAAATATTGAGAGTAGATATGCAATGTTCGGCCTGTAAAACCAAGTCCATTTAAAATCATTGCTTCAAGACATTTGCCGGTACTGATAATTTTATCATTTGCAGAGCTTGGGACTAGTTTATCAATAATTTCAGCAATACCCACTTCTTGGCATAACCCGGCAACCAAGCCTAAATGGTCTAAATTCTTGATATTTAAGTTTGATAAATCCATGATTTCAACTCCCAAAGGGAAGTATAAGATCAAAATCCAGATCTGCTGTCAAGAACTTTAAAAAAAATGGATATTTTTAATTCAATTTATGGGGTGCGGAATAACGGGTTTATCTATAATTTTAGCAATACCAACTTCTGGGCATAGAACTCTAACTAGACC
>JAKFUY010000024.1 GCA_021732495.1 Legionellales bacterium
AATATCGCATTGAATAATTTATTTGAAATTTCTCAAACTATACCATTACTAGAAGATAAGAGGATATTTGGTAAATTTCGTGAAGTTCTTGCAAAAAATACAGATAGTGTTTCTGAGTTTTTTGGACGTAGCCCCCAAAGTCTAGTTGAACTTGAGGATTTTATAGATCGTAATAATATTGATCCTTCTCCTAATGGGAGGCGGCCCAGATGATGCCCCCTAAGCTATCAAGAAATTCGGGTCTGGCAATATTTTCACATGTAAACTTTTCAACATCAGAACCTTCAGTGCTGATTTGGCCTTTGATTTCCCCTTTGTTAAAAATTTGTGATATCATTAAAAACCATAATATTTATTAAGGTTAGAGCAACGTGGGTCGACGAATCGGACATCCTGGTATTTATTTATTGCCAAATTTATTTACGACATCAAGTTTATTTGCCGCCTATTATTCTATTGTAGCTTCAATCAAACACCATTATATCACGGCGGTTATTGCCATATTTATTGGTATGATAGCCGATGGCTTGGATGGTCGCATTGCTCGAATGACCAATACCCAGACTGCATTTGGTGGAGAATATGACAGTTTAGCTGATATGGTCACTTTTGGTGTGGCACCATCCTTGTTAATTTACAATTGGAATTTGCAGTTTCAAGGAAAAATGGGTTGGCTTGTTGCATTTTTGTATACCGCATCAGTCGCATTGCGTTTGGCAAGATTTAATACCCAACTGGAGATCTCTGATAAACGATATTTTCAGGGATTAGCTTGTCCTGCTGGAGCTGCTTTATTGTCTTCATGGGTGTGGATTTGCCATCAGTATCATATGAGTCTAATGGCCCTTCCTTTTATTACCATGCTATTGGCTATCATGATTGCTCTATTGATGGTAAGCAATATTCGATACCAAAGTTTCAAACAAATTGATCTTAAGGGTAAAGTGTCTTTTTTGACGGTACTCATGATGGTCATAGTATTTATAGCGATAGCTTTAAATCCTGCAACCGTACTTTTTCTGCTTTCATTGGCTTATGCAATTTCCGGGCCATTACAAACCTTGATTATCATGAACAAGATGAGACGAAACCGTCGAAAGTCGGTTTAGGGATTATTCTTCCTCATCAAATTTATTATCAATTAAGGTTTCTAATGCCTGGCAAAGGTCGTTTTCATCAGGACCATCAATGACACATTCAATAATAGTGCCACATTTGGCTCCTAACATCATAACCCCCATAATACTTTTACCATTAATGGTTTGATTGCCTTTGCACACATCAACACGGCTTAGAAAACGCGAGGCAGTGGCAACAAATTTTGCAGATGCACGTGCATGCAGCCCAAGCTTATTTTGTAATTGTAATGAAATCTTTAACATATTAAATCCACGAAAAAAAGGCTAATGAAAAGTTGATTCAATAGCCAATATAAAAAAGGAAAGCTACGTTTATTCTGAAGGATGATCCAGATGTTTTTCTTTATTTTTTTGCAGTTGACGCTCTAATTTTTCAAGTAATAGATCAATGGCCGTATACAAGTTAGGAGATTGTGCTTTGGCATAAATTTCTGATTTATTAAAGAGGAGGGTGGCCTGTGCATTTTGCTCTAGTTTCTCAATATCAAAAATGACATGACACGATATAATCTGATTATAATGACGTTGAAGTTTAGAAAGTTTATCTTCTGTAAATGTTCGAATCGCGGTGGTAACTTCCACACCATGACCAGTAATTTGAATATCCATAGTTGACTCCATAATATATACCTTCAATTTCAGTCTAGCTCATTAAAAATGATTTTCCTATTTGAATTAAAGTTTTTTTATTAGGAATCTTATTTGGAAGTAAAAAAAACGCCATGAAAATGGCGTTTTTTTATTGAAACAGGAATTACTTTACTTTCTTTTCTTTAAAAAGAACGTGTTTACGTACTCTTGGATCGTACATCATTAATTCCATTTTTTCGGGATGGTTTCTTGGGTTTTTCGTGGTTGTTTTGAAATAACCAGTACCCGCGGTAGATTCCATTTTTACTTTAATAGTCACTGCAGCCATTTAGAGCCTCTGTAATGTAAGGTGATGAAAAAGCTTAGATTTCGCGATTGGCTTTTAATTCAGCCAATACTGCTTCCACGCCGACTTTATCAACGATCCGCATTGCACGCGTGCTAAGTTTTAATTTAATAAAACGGTTTTCACTCGCTACCCAATAGCGGTGAGATTGCATGTTAGGCAAAAAACGACGTTTGGTTTTATTGTTCGCATGCGATACTTTGTTGCCTGTGGTAGGGCGCTTTTTAGTGATTTCACAAATCTTAGACATAAGACACTCCTGGAAAAATTCTTAACTGAACCTTCCATCCAAATAATAAAAGGGAACTTTATAGCAAAAAATTAATCTTCAAGCAATATTTGCATGAATTATTTTTCAAAATTTATCATCTTAAATGGTTTTTTGCAACTGATTTGAACATTTTTTTGCGTTAACCGATTTTTTTTGGGATAATCTGGCAAATTAATGAAGTGACATACGAAATGATGAATAAAAATATTAAAAGTTTTGTGATTAGAAATGGTCGATGTGGGGCAAAACAAAATTTAGCCTATCTGTATGGATTGCCTAAATTTGGTATTAGCCTTGTAGAAAAGCCTTGGGATTTTCAAGCGATTTTTGGTCGTGATGCTCCAACTGTGGTAGAGATTGGCTTTGGTATGGGGTATTCCTTAATTGAGATGGCGCAGGCCTCTCCCCAAACCAACTTCATCGGTATTGAAGTGCACAAGCCTGGTGTTGGACAAATTCTTTTGGACATGATGCGACTTAACATCACCAATATTCGTATTGTGCCTTATGATGCGATGACGGTCTTTCGGGATCATATCCCTGCTGAAAGCCTGGAGGGTATTCAAATATACTTCCCTGATCCATGGCCTAAAAAAAGACATCATAAGCGTCGCATCGTACAATTAAATTTTGTGCAACTCCTGGCATCCGCGTTAAAACCGCAAGGCTACCTACATTGCGCAACGGATTGGGCGCCATATGCAGAACATATGTTGCAACACATCACCCCATGTGCGGTACTTGAGAACTGTAGTTCAACCCAGACATATGTCACCAAACCAAACTGGCGGGCGACCACTAAGTTTGAAGTTCGAGGCCAAAAGCTTGGGCATGAAGTATTTGATTTACTTTACCGTAAATGCTGATAAAAGGTTTGAGTATAAAGCGCATTTTTTGTATGATAAGAACTTGTTTTTTAAATATAAGTCTTAGCGACTTTTTAAAGGCCCACCAATGGGAGAAAACGCGTAATGAGTTGGAATGATTCTGGGAATAAAAATCCATGGAATGGGAAGCAGCCGCCTGATTTAGAAGAGGCATTGAAACGATTTCAAAAACAATTGAATGGCTGGCTAGGTCGAAAAGCCAAAGTGGTCAAAGTAGGAACAGGCTCCCCATTTGGAAAAATACCCGTCAATCTCGGAGCGCATCATAACAGTATGTTTTCTATTGTTGGCATTGTGGGTATTGTTTTATGGGCGCTATCAGGGATATTTATTGTCAATCCTGCGGAGCAAGCAGCAATTTTGTATTTTGGCAAATACGCTGAAACAGTTGATCCTGGCCCGCATTGGATCCCAACGTTCATTGCTAAAAAAGTTATAAGAAATGTCGACAGGGTGTCAGATTACTCCTATTCTGGACAAATGCTCACTAAAGATGAAAATCTGGTATCAGTTTCCATTGCGGTGCAATATCGTATTGTTGATTTAAAGGCTTATTTGTTTAGCGTCTCCGATCCTGAGGCCAGTTTACAACAAGCAACATCCAGTGCTTTAAGACAGGTTGTCGGCACTACAACCTTAGATCAGTTGATAACAGCGGGTCGTGAGGTTTGGGGTAGTCAAGTTCAAGAGTCTTTAGTTAGTATTTTGAAAAAATACAATACGGGCATCCAAATTATCAGTGTTGCTCCGCAACCTGCGCGCGCGCCCGAGAATGTGCAGAGTTCCTTCGATGATGCGATTAAGGCCCAAGAGGATGAGAGGCGTTTTATTGAGCAGGCGCATGCTTATGAAGCAAAGGTCGTTCCCATTGCCAAAGGTCAACAAGAACGTATTCATCTCGAAGCCGAAGCATTTGCTAAACAAGTTGTATTTGAAGCGCAAGGACAAACAGCCGAATTTTTACAATTGCTGCCACAATACCTTGAGGCACCAAAAATTACGGCAGAAAGGATGTACATAGAGACTATGCAGGCCATTATGAGTAAGAATCCAAAAATATTTATCGATGCTAAGCAGTCTCCAAATTTGTATTTGCCTTTTATGAAAAAAGCCATGACCAATCCGGACAAAGCAATCAAAGCAAGTAATAATGATTGGCAAACGGCCAGAGTCCTTACGGATAATAATCATACCAGTGACGATGAGGATGTTATGAGCTCCAGAATCAGTCGTGGAATGAGGAGAAACTAGAATGAATCGAGTTCAAAAACAGCTATTTGCGATCGTATGTGTATTTTTAATATCGGCCACGTGTGTCCTTTTTACGATTCCGCAAGGTAAAAGTGCTATTGTGTTGCGATTGGGTCGATTGGTTCAAGATCAGTCTACACACCAAGCTTTAGTGCTGAAGCCAGGTTTGCATTGGCAATTTCCTTTTGTGGATCAAATTCGTATTTTTGATACTCGCTTACAAACATTGGATATTAAATCCTCTCGAATTGTGACGAAAGAAAAGAAAGATGTGATTGTCGATTATTTTGTGAAATGGAAAATATTGGATTTGGCTAAATATTTTAAAGCCACCAGTGGTAATTCCGTTAAAGCAGAGAATTTGCTGGAACAACAATTGAACACCCTACTGCGAGCGCAGTTTGGTAAACGGTTGATTTCTGATGTGGTATCCGGCGGCCGTGATGACATGATGGAAATTTTACGTCAAAAAGCAGAGGCTCAAGCATCAAGTCTTGGTATACAAGTCGTGGATGTTCGTATTAAAGGAATTGATTTACCACAAAGTACCAGTGCTGCTATTTATCAGAGAATGCGTGCAGATATGCAGAAAATTGCTAATCATCATCGAGCAGATGGTGAAGCCGCTGCAGCAGCAATTACCGCAGGAGCGGATGCACAGGTCACTGTTATTTTGGCACAAGCCACCCAGGAGGCAGCATTGCTTCGAGCAGCAGGTCAATCTAAAGCATCGACTATCTATGCCAAAGCGTATGGACAAAATCCAACGTTTTTTTCTTTGTATCGTCGATTAAAGGCTTATCAAGAGACTTTCTCGAATAACAACAATATGTTTGTAGTAGATACCAATAATGATTTTTTTAATTTATTGCAGCAGGGCACGGGTTCACATGCAGAATCTATAAAATAATCCGGTCATTGGTTAGTAATAAAAAATATTTTATAAATAGGTTTAATAATATGACAAATCATTTAGTTTTGGTCGGCGCTCAATGGGGTGACGAAGGAAAAGGCAAGATCATTGATACTTTGGTTGCGAAGGCTAAAGTAGTGGTGCGCTTTCAAGGTGGTCACAATGCGGGTCATACCTTATATTATCAGGGTAAAAAACTGGTATTAAGATTATTGCCTTCCGGGATTTTACATCCAAATGTGCATTGTTACATTGGCAACGGGGTCGTGTTATCTCCTGAAGCATTGATGGCAGAAATTAAAGAGTTACAGGCTTTAAATATCCCTGTAAAGCAGCAGTTGCGCATTAGCCAGCGTTGTACTTTGTTGCTGCCTTGTCATGTGGCTTTAGATGTTGCCCGCGAACACAGTAAAGGTTTGAGTAAAATTGGCACCACAGGGCGCGGAATTGGGCCAGCATATGAAGATAAAGTAGCACGACGGTCTTTAAAGCTTGCTGATATCTTTCATCCAGAACGTTTTAAAGAAAAACTTGCAGAGATATACGAGTACCATAATTTCTTATTGACCCAGCGGTATCATGCACAACCTGTCTCAATACAACCGGTATTAGATGCACTAGAGCTGTGGTGTGAGCAGTTAGGTCCTATGGTGGCTGATATTACCGATTTATTGGAAAAACATCATCAAGCCAAAGAGCCTATCTTATTTGAAGGCGCACAAGGCATTCATTTGGATGTTGATCACGGCACCTATCCATTTGTCACGTCTTCTAATACTTGTGTGGGCAGTGTCACCAATGGCGCTGGTTTTGGTCCTTTGCACTTAAAAACAGTTTTAGGGGTTGCCAAAGCGTATACCACTCGCGTAGGTAGTGGTCCATTTCCTACCGAATTACACGATAGTGCTGGTGAGTTGTTGGCAAACCGTGGTCATGAATTTGGCTCGGTCACCGGTCGCCCACGACGCTGTGGTTGGTTTGATGCGGTATTGGTTAAGCGTGCTATTGTTTTAAATAGTATCAACTCGTTGTGCGTAACCAAGTTAGATGTGATGGATGAATTTGAAACGATTCAGATTGCTACCGCTTATCGACATCGACAGACGGGTGATCTGGTGACAGCCCCACCTGCAGTGATTGAGGATTATGCTGAGTTAGAGCCTGTCTATGAGTCACATCCTGGTTGGATGCAAAACACCATGAATGTGCAGAACTGGGAAGATTTACCTCCAGCGGCTCAGGCTTATGTGTTGCGTTTGGAGGAATTGCTGGGGGTTAAAGTTGATTATCTATCTACCGGTCCAGAGCGCTCTGCAATTATTTTTAGATAATGTTTCATCTGCACAGGGATAGTGTATGCAAGTATTTACTGATGTTGGATTGTACCCTTCTCTTTTTCGTCCTCTAGAATTACCACACACCACTATCAAAAATCGGGTGATGATGGGTTCGATGCATACTGGTCTAGAAGAGGACTCTAAGAATTTTTCTCGCCTGGCCGCTTTTTACAAAGAGCGAGCCCAAGCGGGTGTTGGGATGATAGTAACAGGTGGGTTTTCCCCCAATTGGTCAGGGATGTTATCGCCTTTTTCTGCCAAATTATCCAACCAACGTGAAAGTCAAAAGCATCGATTAATCACTGAAACAGTGCAACAACATGATTGTAAAATTATTTTGCAGATTTTACATGCGGGTCGATATGCCTATCATCCATGGGGGGTAGCACCCAGTGCAATTCAAGCGCCTATTAATGTTTTTCGTCCTTGGCGCTTAACCCGTCGCGGTATCTTAAAAACCATAAATAGTTTTATCTATAGCGCTGAACTTGCTAAACAAGCCGGTTACGATGGGGTTGAGATCATGGCCAGCGAAGGCTATTTAATTAATCAGTTTATTGTAAAACATACCAATCATCGTCAAGACGAGTGGGGTGGTGAATTCCTCAATCGTATTCGATTTGCTATCGAAATTGTAAAGGGTATTCGCCAGCGTCTGGGGCAAAATTTCATTATTATCTTTCGCTTATCGATGCTAGACCTGATACCTCAAGGGAGTTGTTGGCAAGAGGTGGTTCAATTGGCCCAAGAGATAGAAAAAGCTGGCGCAACTTTTATCAATACTGGCATCGGTTGGCACGAAGCTAGAGTGCCAACAATTGCTTCAATGGTTCCCTCCGGTGCATTTGCCTCCCTGACCGAGAAAATGCGAGCTGAAGTAAAATTGCCATTAATTGCTGCAAATCGTATCCAAACCCCCGAGAAGGCAGAGCAAATATTAGCCTCAGGTCATGTGGATATGGTGTCTATGGCAAGACCATTTTTGGCAGATCCGCAATGGGTTGAAAAGGCCTCACATCAAAAAAGTGAACTGATTAACGTTTGTATTGCTTGTAATCAGGCCTGTCTTGATCATGTGTTTCAGAAAAAAATAGCCTCTTGTTTGGTTAATCCTCAAGCTGGACGTGAAACCGAGATGATCATTGAGTCCACCAATGATGTCAAGAAAATTGCAGTGGTCGGCGGTGGGCCTGCCGGACTCGCTTTTGCCAAGACAGCCGCTCAAAGAGGTCATCAAATAACCCTTTTCGAAGCAAGTGCTGAGCTTGGTGGGCAATTTAATCTTGCCAAGCGCATTCCAGGGAAAGAGGAATATCAATACACAATAGATTATTTTAAAGCCCAGTTGGCAATGTTAGGTGTCACTATTAAATTAAAAACGCGACCTGATGAGATGATCTTAGGACGATTTGATGAAGTGGTCTTTGCAACGGGTGTCAAACCCAGGATGCCTACGATTCCAGGTATTGAACACTCAAAAGTGATGACCTATGTTGAAGCCTTACAAGGCAAGCGCCAAGTCGGGAAAAAAGTCGCTATTATTGGCGCAGGGGGCATTGGTGTAGATGTTGCCACATGGCTTTTGGGTGATAAAGAGAATTATTATCAACGTTGGGGCATTGATTTAAATGTACAAACCCCGGGGGGCCTAAAAAAACAAGTATTTGAAAAACGGCCATCTGAATCAGAAATATATTTATTACAGCGTAAGAAAAAGGGCATCGGCTCGGGTTTAGGAAAAACCACCGCTTGGATTCATCGTTTAGAACTTAAACAACATGGTGTTGGGATGTTAAAAGGGGTTGAGTATCAAAAAATTGATGATGCAGGCCTGCATCTGATGATTGATGGAAAACCAAAATTGCTAGAAGTTGACACCGTGATTGTCTGTGCTGGTCAAGTAGAACACCATGATTTGTATGATAGACTTCATAAAGTCGGTCAATCCGTGCATCTCTTAGGTGGTGCCTATAAGGCCATGGAGCTTGATGCTAAACAGGCTATTGAACAAGCTACACGGTTGGCGATATTGATATAATTTATGGGTTAAGGTTCAATTCTCGAGATAAGGCTTGGTTATATTCAGAAGAAAGATCTGTAGCCTTATCCACATATAATACAAATAACGGTATGCTAACGATACCCAATTTTGTGAGCAAATCAAATCCTTCTATCTTTTTCAGTAAAATTGCCGCTAGCAGGATGGGTATGGCCATGCTAATGCGACCCAATAAACCAGGCTCTGGTAAAAGCGCACTCATAACGCTAGTCTCTGGCTGGGTCTTAAAGTTTAAGCTAGGCCATAGGCCTGCCATTAAACCTTTCCCACTAAAGAGCATTTGTCCCTGGTTAGTTGTTATTGCTGAAAAATGAATACCACATTGTAATGTGACAATATACTTGCCACATTTCATTGATGGTACTGCGGCTTGGGTAAAATTTGAGGCATCAGTCTTATTGCCAATGCCCAATTGACCATCTAGGTTACTGCCTTGGGAGTAAATTTCACCACCTTCTGATAGCAAAGACACATGGTTGCGGCCTGCAGAAATGCCATTGACCTTTTGGTCAAAGCAAGGTTGATAGCCACCATCAAGGTTATTGTATTCCATGGAAAACAATTGACCTGCTGTGTTGAGAATAAATAGGCAGGTATTTGTGGATTTAAAATCTTTAATGGTGCCATGTTCAAAAGTGGGTAAAAGTTCAGGGAAGCCACCATATAATACATAAAGTTGGTTTTCTTTGGTGGAGAAAACATAACTAGAACTCCAAGACTCCTGTAATCCGCCATGATTCAATTTATCGATATAACACATTTTTTCAAAACGTACAGGGGTGGTATTAATGGTAAGAGGAGCCTCGACTAAACGTTCATCCTGAAAGGATATGGAAAATCTTCTGCCTTGGTTAGAAATAAAATAGCGCCCAGTAATCAGAGTTAATCGTTCATTTGCATTCAACCGTCCATCGATATCCATTGGGGTTAATCTGAAATATTGATCATGATCATCAGCGGTTACGATAAAAGGTCTTCCTTGATTGGTAAGCATGAATATCTGACTAAGATAAACCATCATTTGCACCATTTTTTCTTCAGGGTTTGGCAAGGGGATTGGAATTTTAAAGAATGGTGGGGCCAGGCATTTCAGCCCAAATCGTGTTTTTTGGCCTGCCAAGACCGTTTGGTTTCTTGCACGACACCAATACCCATGTATGTCTTTGGTAGAAACATAGAGTTTATTGCGAGTATAAACGACTTCACCACAGTCACTAATTAATATTCGACTGGGTTGCAGTTGTCGTTCGAGTTCCAAAAGCGTAGGATCACTAAAAAAACGTTGGCTACAATGGCGTAATTGGTTTAGAGCTTGTAAATCTAAAAATGGTACTAAATTTGCTCGAAGCACAGCTTGGGTGATATTTTCTAGGGAAGAACGCATGATAATGCTTAAAATCAGTTTTTACCAAATCGTAACACTTGCTGAAAGTTTATTCAACAAGAAGGTCAATATAAGTCATATTGGCCAAAAATAAAGGATTCACCGTGATTGATTCAGGAAGATAGGAAAGAATTGTTTTTTTGCAATCATTGATATAGATTATGCAAACGCATTTGAATTTTAAGGGATAAAATCAATGTTTAAAAAAATATCTTTATTCTCACAAGTAAGTCTGTTGTTATCAACGGTGGCTTTTGCCAATAACCCACCCAGTAAAACATTGGCATTGTATAATAATTCAAAAGAAACCATTTACCCTGTTATCGAAGCACCCATTTTAGGAGTCGATCCTTGGATGCAGGCACTGTTTAAAATCACAGATGTTACCCATAATCCTTTTCAAACCACACAGATATATCGCGCATACTTAAATACCACTGAAGGGGGAATCCCACCAGGTGGAAAACTGACAATCACCGTCCCATTTTATTCACAATTAACGCAAAATCCTTCTGGTGGTTCTGCCTCAGATCAATATGTCGATTGGTGGAATGGGATGCGTGTGTATTTTTATGATAATCAAGCTGCATTTTCCAAGCTATATCAGAGCGATGCGACACATCCTGTGACCTTATATTCAAATGGATTGTCGACTGACTCTGTGACACTTCCTGTTTATGCAACTACAGCAGGAGCGCCATTAAACGATCCTTATCAGCTGACGGAATACACGTTTGCCAATGTCATTACCAGCGCTTCTATTCCTTATCCTATCGATACCAGTTATGTGGATTATGATCTCTCCTATGTAGACCAAGTCTATTTACCCATGGCCATTGAGCCTGCCGGCAACGATCAGGTTGGCTATACCGGTACGGTAATGGATCTGGATGTATTTCGGTCTATTCTAAGTCACTTTATTGATACCTATCACTGGCCGATGTATACCCAGATACCTGCTTATCCCAATCCAAGAGTGCCTGGTGCCTATAATGTTTTAATTGGTAATCAATCGCTGACGCAACCGGATGCGGCCAATACCACTCAAGCATTTATTGACAACTGGACCACTTGCATCAATGATACATCCAATCCACGTCATGGGGACTGCCAGCACGTCAATGCCTTATTCCAAGCCAATTACCAGAATTATCAACAACAATGTGCAGACTCACGACCATTGTCGACGCTTCAATTATTGCAAAATATTTATGGCTGGGTATCGTTTTCTTGTGCACATGCGAATAATGCTTTAGTCAATACACCAAATCTAGCTGAGGGTGAAAGCTATAATATTGCAGAGCACTCTTATCAAAGCCTCCAGTACTCTGCTGCGTTTAATCAGTATGTTCAACTCATTCATTCAGCTTTAAATATGAATGCCTATGCGTATTCCATCGATGATGCTGTTGGAAATATGAATGAACCTGGTACTGGAATTGTTATCGCCATAGGAGGCTCACAGGGTCTACCCAATAGCAATCCTTACAATAAAAAACAAATTGCCAGAGTCAATCCGGGCTCACCACCACCGATGTCATCCAATCCCTATTTTTCAGCATACGGAATATGTTCAACAACAGCCAGCAACCCGTTGGCAAGAAATACCTCATTTAGTGTTCAATCTGTGAGTTATCCTTGTGAAATCACATTAAAAGATTCGACTGGCAATTTGTACCACTTTACTTTAACGGCCCCACCGCCGTATGTCAGTGGACATCAACCCGCTTATGTGAAATGTGATACCAGTGATTTGTGGTGTCAAGGGATAGCCTTGGATTATCATACGCAACAGGATGTGAACTTACCTCCTCCACAAGCCACTCATCATCGTCTGAGATAAAGCGATTCCGGATAGTTAGCATTGCTATTGCTAATAATCCGAATAAATAACAATAGCAATGCTAATTATCCGAAATTAATGTATACTGATTGATAATATCATAGCCTGGGTATCACATGATTTTACAACGTATCTTAGATTTGCCTGCCCTATTGAAAAAAAAATCATTTTTTCTTTTTGGCCCTCGTGCAACCGGAAAATCGACGTTGATTCGTAAAAGTTTTGCAGCAGAAGAAATAATCATGATCAACTTATTGCATAGTGATTATTATCTGAGACTTAGCAATGCGCCGCATATGCTGGAAGAAATGATTCAAGCTCACTCAAAACCAAAATTGGTGGTTATTGATGAAGTGCAGCGCATTCCAGAGTTATTGAATGAAGTGCATCGATTAATTGAAGAAAAAAAATTGACATTTCTTCTGACAGGAAGTAGTGCCAGAACCTTAAAAAAACAAGGCGTCAATCTGCTTGCTGGGCGCGCTTGGCAAGCTCACTTATTTCCTTTAACTTCTGATGAGATTCCATCATTTAATTTAATGCGCTATTTGCAATATGGCGGATTGCCCGCGGTCTATTTGAGCGAGCACCCCGAGGAAGAGTTAAACGCCTACGTGCATACTTATTTAAGAGAGGAAATCCAGGCGGAATCGCTGATTCGTAAGATCCCGGCCTTTACGCGATTTCTTGAAGTGGCGGCCTCGTCTTCAGGGCAAATGTTAAACTTCAGTGAAATCGCTAGCGACACCGGTGTTCCCATCAGTACGATTCGTGAGTACTATCATGTACTTGAAGATACGTTCATTGGCTTTATGGTGCCCGGCTGGACAAAATCTGTCAAACGAAAAGCAATTGCCAAGGCTAAATTCTATTTATTTGATGTGGGCGTGAAACATACCTTAGCAAATATTACCAATATTACCCCAAAAACCGATCTGTTTGGGCAGGCGTTCGAGCATTTTATTGCGATGGAAATTAGAGCTTGGTTAGATTATCGGCGTATCAATAAACCGTTGTCTTATTGGTGTTCAACACACGGCGCTGAGGTTGATTTTATAATTGGCGATGAGATTGCCATTGAGGTTAAAACAACGCATGAAATTCATGACAAGCATCTTAAGAATTTAAATCTATTGATTGAAGAAGATATTTGTAAAAAGTATATGATTGTCAGTTTTGATAAGATAAACCGCAAAAAAGGACTGATTGATATCCTTCACTGGGAAACCTTTCTCATGCGTTTATGGCGCAATGAAATTTGATTACCATGCTCAATTTGATTTTTTTTTATTTTTTATGTATAATGCCTAAACACAAGCGCATCTTTGAGCGAGCTTTATACAGATATGCTTTATCCCAACTGTCAAATGGTTTACAATGTGTTTCCCATTTGAATGGGTTCGTGTTTTTTATAAAAAGGAGAGTTGGCACCCAACTACAAAACCAGGCTTATACATCTGTTTTTGTTCATGAATAAATCAGTGACATCATAAATATACCTGGTATAGGACCAGGATGACCAAGTTCTTATTCGCTTGATTGAGGTGGACGGGGAATTTAGAAAAATAATATATATATAAATTTGTGATAATATTGGTTTCTTTTTTGAATTATAAACTAATTTGTATATTTTATTGTTATTTATTTTTTTGGATTTTATGATGTCTCAAACAACAAACTTTTCTGATTTCAACTTTTCTCCGGAGATTATGTCCGCTCTGGATGGCTTAAACTTTTCAACCCCTACACCGATTCAGCAACAAACCATTCCCTTTTTATTAGACGGGAAAGACGTTTTGGGATTGGCCCAAACAGGAACGGGTAAAACAGCTGCTTTTACATTGCCTTTGTTACAAAAACTGATAACTGCCAAACCATCTCAAGGACCTAAGGCCTTAATTATCACACCTACTCGTGAGTTGGCTTTACAAGTAGAGCAACACATCAAAGATTTAACAAAAATGATGCCAAAAATTGAAACCGTAGCTTTATGTGGCGGCCAATCTTACGCACCTCAAATTAAACAATTAAAAAGGGCGTGTCCTATTGTCGTAGGTACACCGGGTCGAATTCTCGACCACCTTCGTCAAAATACCTTGAATTTGAGTCAGCTCGAATATTTCGTACTGGATGAGGCCGATGAAATGTTAAGAATGGGGTTTGTTGAGGATATTGAAACCATTTTGCAAACGGTTCCTGAAAAGCGTCAAACTGCCTTTTTTTCAGCAACAATGCCGCCACGTATTCGTCAACTGGTCTCGCGCTATTTGCGACAACCTGAAGTGGTTGAAATTGCTGCAGAAACAAGTTTAATGCCTAAGATTCAACAATTTTTCTTGTTTGCCCAGTCCCATCAGAAAACGGATGCCTTGGTTAAATTATTAAGCATTATTGATGAGGGTTCGAAAATTGTGTTTGTGCGAACCAAACAGCAAACCGAGCAAGTGGCCGAAGTATTAACCCAGGCAGGTGTAAAAGCTATCGCTTTAAATGGCGATTTGGCACAGGCCATGCGTGAACGTTTAATACAACAATTTCGCCGTGGCACTGCAGAGGTATTGGTAGCTACCGATATTGCAGCTCGAGGCTTGGATGTTTCTCAGGTGACGCATGTGATCAACTATGATGTCCCAGGAGATCCTGAAACCTATGTTCACCGTATTGGACGAACTGGACGGGCAGGACGAACTGGACAAAGTATTTTATTTGTCGAACCTAAACAGTCACGCTTTCTAAGTATTATTGAAAGACATACGCAGCAGAAAATTCAAAAAATGCAAATACCAAGCGATGCCTTTATTCAAATGCGCCAGCAACAGCAGTTTTTGGAAAAAATTAAAACGCAAATGCAGCAACCATTGTCATCTGAATATCGTGATGCTTTAAGCAAGTTGGTGACTGAAGAGCAATATGATTGGCAAGATTTGGCGATTGCATTTTCCATGATGCAATTAAAGCTAGATAAATGGGTGACCGATGCCGAGTCTCCTTATGATGCTCAAGCGAATCGAGGACGTGAACAAGATAATTATCGTGAACGTGATTTCTCGCCTTCTTTCTCTCGTAAACCCCGAGATGGTGGCGATAAGTTTGGAAAGTTTGCAAAAGGTCCTAGTCGCAGTCGTTCTGCTATAAGAAGCACCGATCAAGTTTTATATCGTATTGCAGTCGGTCGTAATCATGGTGTCAAGCCGGGCCAAATTATTGGTGCATTGGCCAATGAGGGCGGCATTCCTGGTGCTGAAATCAATGGCTTGAAAATTTATGAAGAACATGCAACAGTCTTTCTGCCAGATGGATTGCCAAAAAATGTGGTGGAAAATTTGAAAAAAGCATGGGTATGTGGTCGACAGTTGCTTTTAAAATCACAGGTAGATATGGTATAAAGTCTTTTTGATGATTATTTTGGGGCAATTATGAAATATATCCTTAGTCTTTTCATGTTATCTTTGAGCCTGGCGTCTTTTTCAAATCCTGTCACACAAGTGGTGGTTTTTGGAGATAGTTTGTCAGATGCAGGAAACTTGTATGAGTATATGAATCATCAATTGCCCATGTCTCCTCCCTATTTTGAGGGCCGTTTTACTAACGGTCCTGTGTGGATAGAGGTTTTGATGCAAAAAATGTATCCCAATGACTATACAGAGCATTTGTTTAATTATGCTTATGGGGGTGCAAATGTCACTGTTAATGATGAAGACAATAAATTTTCGTTGGAAAATCAATTAAAAAAATATTTTACACAACATGAAACAGCCAATCCTGATGCCTTGTATGTTATTTGGGTTGGCTCTAATAATTATTTGGATTTGCCAGAGGATATCCCTGACACCTGTAACAAGGTGGTTAATGGAATTGGCAACGCCCTCGAATCGCTGGTCCAAAAAGGCGCCAAAAGATTTATTTTGGTCAACATCCCTGATTTGTCGACCACGCCAGCTGCAATCGAGTTTGATGCAGTCAATGATCTTAAACGCATGTCTGAAATGCATAACACAATGTTGGTGGGAAAAGTCAATCAGTTGAAGGCCAAATATCCTGATGTCCAATGGATTGAGTTTGATGTGGCTGATATTATGGGAGATATTATTAGTCATCCCCAAGCCCATGGCTTTAAAGATGGTCAACATACTTGTTGTGAGTACATGGATAATCCTATTGCGCAAACCACAAATCATAAGGTATTAAGTGTTGTCAATGCGATGGCGTATGCGCCAACCAAGGGCAATGATTTGTGTTATGACTATCTATTCTTTGATTTATATCATCCCACAGCGCATGCACATCAATTAATGGCTGAGGAAGTATACAAGCTAGTACTTGATAAAAAATTTATTTAATCCACTACCAGCCCTTAGTCTCACAGATAGTACTATACGCTTTACTAATTTGTTGCGTTTTTTCTGTGGCTGTTTGTAAATCTTTTTCTGAAGCGCCTTTGGCGATTATCTTGTCAGGATGGTATTTGCTCATTAATTTTCGGTATGCTTTTTTGACCTCAGTTTGGTTGGCGGTAATGTCAAGTTCAAGTGTTGAAAAAGCTTGTTGGAGGCTAGGTTTATTACTTGAGGGGGGGGCGTAAGAAGAACGATAACCTTGATTCCCATGCGTTTGTTGACGGTGAACATATTCAGCATGCACATTTTGCCAAAAGTCCTGTGAATTAAATAGGGGCTCAATTTTAGAAAAACCGGCAGCACTGAGAATTTGATTGAGCAATGCAACCTTTTTGGGGCTGAGGTGGTCAATTTTGGCCATTTTGAAACTAATATCTAACGCTGTTTTACACAAGTTTAAGTTCATGTCTTTAATGTAGCTTAACATGCGAATATGATCTTCAAGACTGACTTGGCCATTTTTACTGGTCGTAAACCATTGTTGAGCAGTCTCTATTTGTTCATGGTTTAATTTCAATGCTTTAAAGATATAGGCGGCATAAGCAAGTTCTGATTCAGAAACCCTGTTGTCAGCTTTGGCAATTAAACCCATTAAACAAGAAATCGTTTTAATAAAGGCCTGTTGGACTTGTGGACGTTTTTCAAGAGAATAGGCCGGATATTTTTGGCTTAAATGGGCTTGTAGCCCCTTGTCAAAAAAATTTCCAATAAACACCCCTAGCAGGCACCCAAATGGTCCTACCATTATGCCTCCTAGGAAAGCGCCAGTTAATTTCCCCATAAATTGCATTTTAGAATATATCGACATAGATGATAGTAATTATTACTTAGTATACATGAGTTTTGACCAAGATGGTAAGCTAGGAGGTCTTGCTATTTGGGATAAGTAACCAATAGTTACCCTCTTGTTTCATAAGACTTGCCATTTGCCTGGCATAAGCCCCGCCTCCCCAATAAATATCGCCACGAATAGGGCCCTTAATGGCCCCTCCGATGTCTTGGGCAATCATGAGTCGATTGAACATATGATGCGTGGGCAACTCAGTGCTTATAAATACAGGCATGCCTAAAGGAATAAAGCTCTGATCGATAGCGATGGAATAACCTGGTGTTAGTGGGATATTTTGCGCCCCAAAAAATAAGGGCTTTTCTACGGCCTTAAAAAAAACATAGGACGGATTTTTATTGAAATAGTAGTCAATTTGATTGGGATACTGATTAAAATACTCACGAATCTTGAACATACTGATGTCTGTGCGATTGATTTTATGTTCTTCAATGAGGAATTTGCCAATCGCTTGGTAGGGATGCCCGTTTTGCGCCGCATAATTGAGAATTATTTTTTTTGTAGGCGTAACAATCACACCTGCCCCTTGAATTTCAAGCTCTAAAGCATCCATAGGGTTTTTGACCCAGGCCAGGACTGATGCTCGACTTTGGATAGATCCTTTGCTGATTTGGGCGCGTGTATCATAAGGTATCAAGTGTTTTCCCTGTATTTTGCCATAAATAATTTTTTGAACGTAGCCTGGTGAAAAATCAGCAAGTGTTGCAATCACTAAATCATTTGGGGTGGCATAGATAGGATATCGATAAGATGTACTTTGTTCGAGTCTCCCCTTGATCTCAGGGGAATAATAACCTGTAAATAAACCTGGGCTTTTTTCCGTCCATTGATAAGGTGTAAAATAGTGCTCAAAAAAATATTTTGCTTGTTGATTACCAAGATGAGTCCCAAGCTTTAGGGCTTGTGTACAAACAAGAAACCAGTCTTTGGCTTGCATGTGAAATTCAGCGAACCCAATACTTTGCTCAGGGCGTTTTTTTAGCATGACCTGGCAGGATTTTTGAAAAGTCCGCAGGGATTTTGCGTGATGATTTTGGTCCCAGTTAGGAAGTTGTGTGTATGTCCCTTTTGTCAAAGGTGAGTGGCTTTTGCGTTGGGGCTGGTGACAACCAAGCGTAAGAAGCATCAAGATGGCTAATAAAGCTTTAGGGCTGCAATAGGTAATTTTCATTGCGTTGCATGGCTGGATTAAGTTATGTTAATGAAACAATAAAAAGCCCACGAATTCAAGTGAATTTGTTTAAAAATTGGTAAAAATTGATGTGGATGCGATTGGTATTAAAAATTTATAATGCACTATGGTATTTGGTATTACCAGGAGTGATGGGTTTTTTATGGTATAAGGGACGGAAATTAGCCGCATATCGCAAGCGTTGGAAAGAGCGATTTGGGTTAGAGCATACGAACCAAGAAGTAGATATCTGGATACACGCCGTCTCTTTAGGAGAGGTGGTTGCAGCAACATCTATGATTCAGGCGTGTCTTGAAAAAGGGTATCGCGTGTTAGTGACCACGATGACACCGACTGGATCTGAACATGTTCAAAGGCTTTGGGGGCAAAAACTAGCACATCAATATTGCCCCTATGATTTTTCTTTTGCCATCCGTCGGTTTTTATTTGATAGAAAACCAAAGATTTTAATTATCTTTGAAACGGAACTCTGGCCAGGCATTTTATCGACATGCTATGCTAAAAAAATCCCAATTTTATTGGTAAATGCGCGTATTTCTGATAGGTCCTATCCGCGGTATTTGCGAACGCGAGTGTTCTGGCAATATATGTTTGGTTTTTTTCAGGGAATTTATGTCCAAAGTGATCAAGATAAAGCACGTTTTTTAAGTTTGGGTGCGCGTCCAAACACCCTCCATATGGCTGGAAATCTAAAATTTAATCATACCCCCGTACCCGAAAAAATCCAACAATGGCAAAGGTTTTTAAAACAGCATTCACAAAAACGACTGCTTGTATTTGGCAGCACCCATCCCGGTGAAGAGGTGCTGTGTATTGAGGCCTTTCATCAATTGTCTAAAGAGTTTGATGATATCATTGCTGTCATTGTTCCAAGACATCCGGAGCGTTTTGATACAGTGTTTAAATTATTAAAGACTCAGTGCCTAGGTTTGCGTGTAGCACGCTATTCTAATACCAGCCTTGAACAAGAGATGGATGTTTTATTGGTGGATACCATGGGTGAGCTCTCCTCTTTGTATTCGATAGCCTATTGTGCTTTTGTCGGAGGAAGTTTGGTGCCTATTGGAGGGCATAACATTTTAGAGCCAATTGCCTACCAGGTCCCGGTGCTTGCAGGGCCTTACATGCATAACCAAAGGGACTTGGTGCGTATCTTAAAATTGCATCAGGCGATGATTGTTGTTCAAACCGGACAGGAGTTGGCAGAAAAAATAGCTGAAATCTTAAGAAACACCGATGAGCGACAGCAAATCATTGAGAATGGACAAGTGATGATAAAACAATATCAAAATTGCTTGTCCATATGTATGCAAGGCGTCAAAGAGGTATTGAATTAACCACCCTGGTTTTGTTTTTCTTTGAGCTCAGATAAGGTTTTGCAATCAATACACAGCGTCGCTGTAGGACGAGCTTCGAGACGTTTTAATCCAATTTCAATTTGACATGCTTCACAGTAGCCAAAATCATCTTCTCGAAGTCTTTCTAGCGCATCTTCAATTTTTTTAATGAGTTTTCGTTCACGGTCACGTGTACGTAACTCAATGCTAAACTCTTCTTCTTGGCTTGCACGATCGGAAGGATCGGGGTAGTTGGCAGCCTCATCTTTCAAGTGAGTCACGGTTCTATCGACTTCTTCCATTAAAGAAGTACGCCATGCCAACAGAATTGTCTCCAGATGAGCAAGTTGTTTTTCATTCATATAATCTTCATCTGGCTTTTCAGCATAAGGTTCAATACCAGATTTTAACATTGCATTGTTTTTCACGATCCACTCACTAAAACATTGTTATTATGCTAGATAGTATTATTTAGTATAGATGATTTGACAAGAACTAAAGGTATTTTTATCTGAAATTATTATAAAAATACTTTTTTTGAGAAAGCTTCCTTAAAATTACAAAAAAGAACGATAAATAAACCTATCTTGATCAGCGCTAAAAGGTGATATTGATATCTTGTCGCCATATGATGCCCGTGTTTGTTTATTTACCTTATTTTTAGTGTTATAATTAATCATGTCGATAATCATTTAGACTCACGCTGGAATAAAAATGCA
>JAKFUY010000064.1 GCA_021732495.1 Legionellales bacterium
ATATTTATTATTCCTATAGTTTATTATTTTTTAGATTACTTATTTAATAATCGCCAATCGTTGTCGGCAAACGAATTATGTACTATTGTTGAAAAAGTTATAGAGTTAAATCAATTAATTATTCAAGTTGTTGATTCATCTTTAAACGTAGCTGCTTACCCGCGTTCCCCAGCATAGCCAGGAATATCGGGTGAGCAGTTAGTTTTTGGGAAATAATTCTATCTCATTGTTCAAATCAAGCAATGCAGCGCCTCAATCTATCTTGATGAAGTATTCAGGACTACTGAATAAATTTGTATCTTTAAATGGTTTATAAATATTTATCTTTTCATCAACCAGCGTGTATCAGGATCAATTTCATGACCTGTCTGGGATGCCTTGATTATCGTTATGCTTTTTAAGCAATATAATTTCATAAACCAGGGTAAATCACTGGTTTGAACAATATCCCAGGCTGGAGGCATGCGCCAGTCCGCAGAGTCTGCTCCAATATTAAAGTTAGAAACAGAGACTCCAGATGGATAGGGGTAGGTCAAAGCTGGCGGTGCTGTCAAACGAATAGATGAATCTTTTATCTTATCATAAATTTCTCCAGCCAATGAATTTTCTGCAAATGGCGTCTCCCCTAACACGCTTAGATAAACAGCTCTATTACGAAATTCATACTTTTCTTTTTGATTAAAATCTGCAATAACATTATCTTTAAAAATAAACTGCCCCTCATTGAGAGTTTGTAACCGATCTTCCTGAATCAGTTTTCCGGAATGACAACCTAGAAGACGAATACTGCTAATTTTTCCAGGAAACTCATCAATAAGACTTTTGATCGCTTGACTAATTTGTTCAGCATTTTTCCCCGTCCAAACCCCATAATCAATGGCATAGCCATGAGACCAATGACCATCTATGATTAATGTAGAATTGTCATGACAGATATCGAGAGCCATACGCAGCGACTGGATATTACAGACAAAAAACACTTGATTTTCTTGCAAATTTTTTCGGATCGACACATGTAATCCTGCTGATATTTCTGGATCTTCTAAATACTCAGGATGTACTAAATGTACTCTTTTTATAGATAATAGTTTTGAACCTGGTGCTGGAATATCAGGATTAATAATTCCCAATTTGCGCAAGTCATTTTGAAATTTAAAGAATTCCACAGCCTCTCGTAAATCGGGTCGTCTTTCAATTTTATCGGTTAATCCCATCACATTCAAAAAATGCATTTGCTGAGAAAAACTTGCCTGTACACCAAATAGGGCATTAAGGCGTAAATTTGGCATTAAGTAATAAAATTCACTGCCATCCCTTTTAGGTTGCAATTCAAATGATTCCGGATTTAAAACCAACTGATTTTGTGAACAAGGCAAGGTAAGTAATATCGATAAAACCTGTTCTACGGTGGTGCTATCATTTATACCTGTCAAACGAAGCATGAAAAATTCATACGTATCAGAACTTAAGTTTTTATCTTTTTGGATGGATAAAGTCAGAGGCATGAAAAAACCTGAAATAAATTATTTTTAATGCAAAATTGTAATACATTAAGACTAAACAATCAACTCAATTTGGTTTGGTTAAAAAATTTATAGTCCTGATTTATCGACAAAAGGATTGTTTCAATATTTGGAACTTGACATGGATTCATAACGTAACCCAAGCTCATATACTGTTAATGTCAAATATAGATGGATTTTTGCTAGGATAATGATTAAAATTTATCTTTTTATTCCAATATTACACATTTAAAGGCTTTTGCATGAATTTAGTTCAAGATAAACGTCACATGGCATGGATAATCTGGGTATTAGGCTGTTTATTTTATTTTTATGAAAACTTCCTTCAAGTTTCTCCAAGTGTGATGAGCAATGAACTGATGCGCGCATTTCATGTCACCAGTCAAACCTTAGGGGTTTTATCTGGTGTTTATTTTTATTCCTATGCTGCATTACAACTCCCCTGTGGATTACTCATGGATTTTTTTGGTCCTAAGCGTATTTTATTTATTGCAACCGCTATTTGTGCTGCCAGCACCATTGCATTTGGTACAACCACCCACTTTAGTATGGCCTGCATCGCCAGACTTATGATAGGCTTTGGCTCGGCTTTTGCAGCTGTCGGTACAATGAAGCTTGCATCGAATTGGTTTCATGCTGAAAAATTCGCTCTTCTCACGGGTATGATGGTTACTATTGGTATGTTAGGTGGCATTTGTGGAGAAACCCCGCAAGCATTTTTAGTTGACCACATTGGCTGGCGACAAACCATGACCTACATGGGTGTTGTGGGCATTCTTTTAGCGATGATCATTTACTTTGTGGTAAAAGACGCGCCAGAAAATACCACACCAAAAGCAGTGAAGTCCACTTTAAATCTTAAAGATGGTTTGTTAAGTATGGTTAAAAACAAACAACTTTGGTTGGTCGCTTCCTATGGTGGTTTAATCTATATGTGCACCCCAGTATTTTGTGGTCTTTGGGGGGTTCCTTATTTAATGCTAAAACTTAATATTGACAAAGCGACTGCTGCCAATGCTATTTCATTGGTACTAGTCGGCTGGGCCATCGCCAGCCCTTTATGGGGAATCTTCACTAATTATATTGGCCGACGAAAACCCGCTCTTTATCTCAGTGCCATTGGCTCATTTATTGCCTTGTCTATCGTCATTTACCTACCTATCAGTAAAAATATGGTAGAACTATTGCTGCTCATGTTTGGCGTCTTCTCTGCAGCGTTCTTACCGGCTTTTTCTATCGCGCGTGATATCTGTGAAGGACCTTATGTGGCGACTGGATTAAGTTTTATGAATATGATGAATATGATTGGTATTGCCCTTGCCCAACCGTTGGTCGGATATTTTTTAGACCAACTTTGGCAAGGTCAAATCGATCACGATATTCGCATCTATTCACTTCAAGCCTATCAGCAAGCTTTAAGCTTACTGCCGCTTGGTTTATTGCTAGCGATGTGTTTTGTTCCCTTTATTCGCGAAGTTTCACCGAAAACAATTGCAAAAAATAGCTAAATTGGCTTAAAATCACCCCAATCTAATTGAGGAAGTCGTTTGTATGTCTAAAAAACTTTTTATTAAAACCAATGGCTGCCAAATGAATGAATATGATTCAGGAAAAATGGCAGATGTATTGCATGCTTCACACGGTATGGAAGTCACTGAAAATCCCGAAGAAGCCGATGTGATTTTACTTAATACTTGTGCTATTCGCGAAAAGGCCCAAGAGAAAGTATTTTCTCAATTGGGTCAATGGCGAGAATTAAAAAAGAAAAACCCCAATATCATTATTGGTGTGGGTGGCTGTGTTGCCAGTCAAGAAGGCGGTGATATATTGAAACGTGCACCCTACGTGGATGTGGTCTTTGGACCGCAAACGCTGCATCGTTTACCTGCAATGATTGACGAGCGCTTAGCACTCAAAAAACCGGTCATTGATATTCGCTTTCCAGAAATTGAAAAATTTGATCATTTACCTGCGCCACGAGCAGAAGGCCCAACCGCCTTCGTATCGATTATGGAAGGATGCAGCAAATATTGTAGTTACTGTATTGTCCCCTACACCCGAGGTGAAGAAATCAGTCGTCCCTTTGATGATGTCTTGGCGGAGTGCTATCAACTTGCTGCACAAAATGTACGTGAAATTAATTTATTGGGACAAAATGTCAATGATTACCGGGGTAAAATGCATCCCAATGGCACTGCTGATCTAGCACTATTGATTCGTTATATTGCAGCCATGGATGGGATTGAGCGCATTCGCTTCACCACGTCCCACCCTATCGCGTTCTCTGATGCCTTAATTCAAGCCTATGCTGATGTGCCTAAGCTTGCTAATCATTTGCATCTGCCCGTCCAAAGCGGCTCAGACCGCATTCTGATGCTTATGAAACGAGGCTATACCGCCTTAGAATATAAATCTAAAATTCGTAAATTAAAGAGGGTAAGGCCTGACATTCAATTATCGACGGATATTATTGTAGGCTTCCCTGGGGAAACCGATGCCGATTTTGAGGCGACGATGAATTTGGTCCATGAGATGAATTTTGACACCTCATTTAGTTTTATCTATAGCCCAAGACCAGGCACGCCAGCTGCCAACCTTGCTGATGAGATCCCGATGGAAATCAAAAAACAAAGACTTCAGATCTTGCAAAATCGTCTTAATTTGCAGGCACAGACCCATAGCAAAGCATTGATAAACTCCATCCAGCGGGTTTTAGTGACAGGTCGATCTAAGAAAAACGCCAATCAATGGGCGGGCCGCACTGAATGCTATCGTGTGGTTAATTTTGATGGTCCAGAGGGTTTGCAAGGTCAGTTGGTCGATATTCATATCCAAGAAGCGATGCCAAATTCATTGCGTGGTCGTTTAATAGTAGAAACAAATAATGTCTAATCAATGGAAATTCGAGTGTGTGGTCCCTGAAGAATTGCATCAGTGTAGAGCTGACGTTGTGTTGGCAAAGCTTTATCCGATGTACTCTAGAAATCAGTGGATTCAATGGCTAAGGGAGGGAAGCATTGTTTCTCAAGATCTGCCACTCATCCCTAAATATAAGCTTAATGGTTTGCAGGTAGTAATCGGCAATGTGAACATCGAGACGCCATTTATTGAAGCCCTTCCAGAAGATATTGCGTTAAATATTGTCTATGAAGATGACGATATTTTAGTGCTCAATAAGCCCTCAGGGCTTGTAGTTCATCCAGGCTCAGGTCAGCCCAACCAAACCCTGATGAATGGCTTGCTCTTTCATCAACAATCATTAGAAATCTTACCACGTGCTGGCATCGTGCATCGCCTAGATAAGGACACCACAGGGCTTATGGTTGTTGCAAAAACCCCCTTATCTTACCAAACCTTAATTCAAATGATGCAAGAAAGACAAATAAAAAGACATTACTATGCGCTGGTGCATGGTCTGTTGCGTGCATCTGGCACCATATCCACCTGTTTTGGTCGACACCCACAAAATAGACTTAAAATGGCGGTGCGTCCCACAGGGAAAACGGCTGTGACGCATTATCGAATCAAACAACATTTTCGTCAGAATACCCTGCTTAATGTGGCTTTAGAAACCGGACGCACCCACCAGATTCGTGTGCATTTAAATCACATTGGCTTTCCTATCGTTGGTGATAAGCTTTATGGAAAACCAAAAGCGATAGGCAAAAGCCATATTACAGAAATTCTCAACCAATTTCCAAGACAGGCCTTGCATGCCTATCATTTGGCATTTATGCATCCAATTTCTAAAAAACCATTGACTTTTGATGCTGTTGTGCCTGATGATTTTGCTTTACTCCTTGAATCCATTGAATCGTAAACTATGAATTTTTTACATGCCAACTGGAAAGCACCACAATTTGTCAAAGCATGTACGACAACATCTGATGAATGTGACAAGGACTATAATATTTTTCATGGCAACACACGTGATTGGATTAAACATCAGTTTGACTTCAAAGAAGACCCTGCTTGGCTGCATCAAACTCACAGCAATATCTGCATCAATGTTGATGATACCCATGAACGTCAAGCCGATGCGAGTGTGACACGATCGATAAATAAACCTTTGGTTGTCCTCACTGCAGACTGTTTGCCGATTATAATCTCCCATCGACACCAACCAGAAATTGCAGCGATTCATGCCGGCTGGAAGGGATTGTTTAATGGCGTTATTGAAAAAACCATCGCAAATTTATCGGATGCCCCAAAAAATTATATGGCTTGGTTTGGACCAGCCATCTGTCAGCAATGCTATGGGATCAGTGATACATTTAGGCTTGATTTTTTAAACCAACACCCCCGTGCAGCACACTGTTTTGAATACCGCTCACAATGGCATTTTAGTTTAACTCAAATGGCACAATATATTTTAAACGAGCAAGGCATTGAAGATATCAATCATTCCAATGCTTGTACTTTTGAAAACGAAAACTTCTACTCCTACCGACGAAGTCAAGGTACGGATGGGAGAATTGCTACTTTTATCTGGTTAGAGGATGCATCATGAAAATACGGACAACTTTGCAATATATCACCGCAGCTGTATGCTTAAGCTTGGGCAGCGCATATGCTCAATCCAATGAAATTTCACCTGGAATGCCAAGCTTATCGCCAACACTTAAACTAATCATGCCGGCTATTGTTAATATTGCAGTACAAGGGATGGCGCCAGGCGTTACTCAGCCCAATACAAGTCAAGCAAATGATCCCACCTACAATCCCCCTCCTCGTAAATTTCAAAGCATTGGCTCTGGAGTGATTGTCGATCCTAAGCATGGGATTGTGGTCACCAATAGTCACGTGATTCGTAATGCTGATTTAATTACTATCACTTTAAATGATGGACGTCGCCTACAAGCTAAAAAAATTGGTGAAGACCCTCTGACTGACATTGCAGTATTAGAAATCAAAGCAGAAAAGCTCCAAAGTCTTCCTGTAGGGGATTCTGATAAAGTTGAAGTCGGCGATTTTGTAGTGGCCATTGGTAACCCATTTGGGCTCAATAGTTTTGGCAATAGCCAGTCTGCCACTTTTGGTATTGTCAGTGCCCTAAAAAGAAGTGAACTCAATATGGAAGGTATTGAAAATTTCATCCAAACCGATGCCGCCATCAACCCAGGAAACTCAGGGGGCGCTTTGGTCAATACCAAAGGCCAACTGGTTGGTATCAATACCGGTATCTTATCGCTATCGGGTGGCAATATAGGTATTGGTTTTGCAATTCCTATCAATATGGTTAAAGACATTACCAAACAAATCTTACAATATGGCAGTGTTGAACGCGGCGTCATGGGTATTTTTGTTCAACACCTGACGCCAGAACTTGCAACTGCGATGGGTTATGCAAGCAGCCAACAAGGCGCATTGATTGCACAAGTCAATCATGATTCAACAGCTGAAAAAGCAGGTGTTTTAACCGGTGATATCATTACCAAGATCAATGACGCTGTTATCACTGAAGCTAGCCAAGTTAAAACCACCGTCAGTTTATTAAGAGCAGCCAGTCAAGCCAAAATAACCGTGCTTCGTAATGGTCAAACCAAGGTGTTAAATGTACTCGTCACTGACTTTAAAAAACATGAGCAACAATTACAATCCTCAAATCCCTTTTTATATGGCTTGGCACTTCGTAATTTCGAAGAAGATGCACCACCCAATGGATTAATCAAGGGCGTACAAATTGTTGGTGCATTGGAAAACAGTAGTGGATTTCGTGCAGGCTTACGTCCAGGCGATGTGATTATCGCAGCCAATCGAAAACCAGTTACCCGTATTGATGGGCTGCAAGCAGTCGTTAAAACCGACCAAAAGAAACTGTTATTACAAATCCTCCGCGGAGATGGTGCACTCTTTATTGTCGTCGACTAAAATGAAGATCAATATTATTGGTACAGGAAAATTAGGCATGACTATGGCCTATTTATTCCTGCAATACCCCGATTATCAATTATGTGGTGTATTGAATCGACATTTAAAAACAAGTATGCAAGCGATTAAAAAGCTCGGCAGTGGTAAAGCAGTAGCATCCTATGCTGAGCTTCCAGAAGCTGATATGACATTGATTGCAGTTGGCGATGACCAAATCGCATCTGTCAGTCAGATGCTTCACCAACATGCGCCCATACAAGCAGGACATATCTTTTGGCATGGCAGTGGATGCCTTGATTCTCATATCTTGCGCAATCCAAAACATCCCCATACCTGGGTTGCAAGTGTTCATCCCTTAAGAAGTTTCGCCTATCCCAAAATGGTTGCTAAGCATTTTGCTGGCACCTTCTGTGCTTTAGAGGGAGATGCTCAAGCGCTTGAGGTCTTGCACCAATGCTTTGAAAAATTTGGCGCCAAAGTATTTGATATGCCCAGCAACAAAAAAGCCCTCTATCACACAGGATGTATATTCGCTTCCAACTATCTAGTCGCCCTGTCTCATCAAGCCATCGAATGCCTCAATCATGCCGGTATTTCCTATCAAGACGCAAAAGACAGTATTCTCAACCTCATGGAAACAACCCTACACAATTTAAAACTGTCACAATCCGCAAAACATGCGCTAACGGGCCCTATTCAACGTGGTGATATTAAAACCATTGCCGCACATATCCGAGCCATGGACAACAAGGAACAAAAAGAGCTTTATAGCCTCCTTGGCATAAGCACTTTAAATTTATGTGATCATGAACCTATCCTGAATGAAGAAATCAGACAAATCCTATCAAAAAAATAACTTCATGATCAAATATCCTTGACAAGATTATGAAAAAAAGACAAAATCCCTTGCAGTTGGCTATGTAGCTCAGTCGGTTAGAGCGCGGCACTCATAATGCTGAGGTCGGTAGTTCGAGTCTACCCATAGCCACCATTTATTCCTAATTTGATTTTCTTTATATAACACCCTTTTCTATCAACGGATAAAGATCCCTAGCACATAAAGTGGTTCTGTCGCAAAAACTTTTAAAATCTAAAAACGCGTATTCTCGGGGGCGAGCTTAGGCAGCTAGGGTATTGAATTGCTCAAATATTGTCATATTGTTGGAATTCTGATGTTGATTTTTTCGTAACATATGATGGAGTTCAACACCTGATAAAGTTGCTTCCGCGGAGTGAAACGCCTTAAATCCCTTCATTGGCTTGGTGATTTTTTTAATAAATCGATGGTCTTGTTCAACAATATTATGGAGGTATTTGATCTGTCTCACGGTTAATTGAACGAACATAAAACCTAGCAGCAGGCTCGTCATGTTTTTCAGAAAGCATAAAATCAACAGTTTGACCTTCTTTGTCAACGACACGATATAAGTATACCCATTGGCCTTTTACTTTAATATAGGTTTCGTCCATGCGCCATGAAATCCCAACAGGGCCCTTATAGCGCTTGCGGAAGGACTCTTCCAGTTGAGGTGCATAATCAATAACCCAGCGATTGATGGTGGAGTGGTCAACCTTCAGGCCGCGCTCTGACGCCAGCTCTTCAGTGTCACGGTAGCTTAATGCGTAGGCTACTTACCAACGAACTCGCATTACAATCATCTCTTTTTTAAAGTGGCGCTGTTTAAAACTGATCATTGGATACCCCTGTCTCGGTTTCAATGATCTAATTATAGGCATGAGCAAGCTTTTGCGACAGAACCCACTTGCCTCCTCTCCTGCCATGTCCAAACTATAGCACCTTGGTTTTTTTCTACCCAAACAATGATTCATGTGACTGGGCTCAAAAACAATTACCGTCAAGAGGTCTTGTTTTAGTGGCATATATGGTTTTATAAAAATAGGATAAATTGCAAATTTTGAATGAATTTATTACTCAGATGTACTGCCATTCTCTCAATAATTTAAAAAAATTAGCAATTTTTGTATAAATAAGTTAAAATATTGTACTTAAAATTTTTAAGATGTATTTCTCAATGCGATTAAATTTTGTATTATCTACCCTATTATTACTAATAGGATTATCACCATCAGTTGGTACGGCTCAAAATGAACCCGAGGCCTTAAGCCAGCATTTAACGCAGATTAAAGGTTTTTTTAGCCATAAACCTTCAGCAGTACAACAATTATCGAGTCAAAAAGCGGTCTCCCCATCTGAACCAAAATTAAACGACCTACCTGCACCCCCAGAAAACGAGCCAGCGCCTGCTGTAATACAAAAGCCCAATTCCGATATCACAAGCATTGAAGACTCCGATGGCTCAGGGCACTTTTGGAACCTTCAACAAACCGACATTCGTGCAGTCATTCAAGAAGTATCTAAAATGACTGGGAAAAACTTTTTAATCGACCCGCGCGTACAAGGTAAACTTTCTTTAGTTTCCAATAGCAAAATCGAAGACAAAGATGTCTACCCGGTCTTTCTTTCCATGCTTCAAGTGGCCGGTTTTTCTGCTATTCCTCAGGGTGATGTCATTAAAATTGTGCCCATTATGGATGGACGCACTGAAGCTGCTTTCTCAAACCCATTATTACAAAGCCACTCTTCAAGCGACGCTCTAATGGTTCAAGTCATTCCCGTTCATTATGTTCCCTCTGAACAATTGGTTCCAGTATTGCGACCTCTTATGCCACAGTGGAGCACAGTCACGGCATACGGCCCGTCAAATATGTTAATTCTTTCAGGACGAGCAAGTAATATTAACCAACTGGCAGAAATTATTCGCCAAGTTGATACCTCTGCAGCGAACGGTATTGATATTGTACCCTTAAAACATGCGCTTGCCATGGATGTATCCAATATTCTCAAAGACCTCTTAAAAACCCAATCCAGTACCGGCATGAGAAACCCTCCGGTTATTGCCTCTGATGATAGAGGTAATGCAATTCTGCTCAGTGGCACTAAAACTGATAGATTGCGTTTAAGACTATTAATTCTAGAACTTGACAAGCAAAACCCTAATGCCAGTCAAAGCAATACTCAAGTGGTCTATTTAAACTATATGCGGGCAGAGGATTTGGTACCTATTTTAGCAGGAATTGCGCAGGCAGGCTTTAGTGGTACTGTAGGAACCACCATTGGAACCATGACCCAACCCCAATTAGACAGCAGTAATCCCGCTGCGAGCATGATCCCTAATCCTTCAGGTGGAAATATTCCAAATAACCCACTCGTACCCACAGGTGGCGGAAGCGCCTCTAATAACCCCACTACCCAAGGCACTAATAATCAAAACGAGGGTACCACCAAACCAACTGTTCAAATTATTGGTGAACCCAATACCAACTCCATTATTATGAATGGTCCAGCATCTTTACTAAAAACCCTAAAACGAGTCATTTCTCAATTGGATATTAAGCCTGCACAATTGTTGGTTGAAGCTCTGGTTGCAGAAATTGATGCCTCTGAAATTAATAACCTAGGAATCGAATGGGGAAGCATCAATGGTGGATTACATAATGGCGCTGACTTTAGGCCTGGATTTGCCATTATCAGTTCAGAAACAAGTGTTAATGACTTCCAATCTCAAATTTATGCCCTCACTCGGCAACAAAAAGCCAATATTTTATCCACACCATCAGTGGTGGTATTAGATAACCGACAAGCCAAAATCTTAATTGGTAAACAGGTTTCTGTTGCCTCTTCCTCTTACCCTAATAATGCAGGTGGAACCACTACAGCGAGTCCTTATACCACTTACGATCGAGTCAATGTTGCATTGCATTTATATGTTCGCCCTCAGATCACAAAAGATTGTGGTATTCAGCTGCAAATTGACCAAGGCAATGATACTTTACAAAACGATGAATTAATTAAGCCAGGCGACCTACCTGTATTTAATATTAGTGCTATTGTCACCTCCGTTCATGTCCATTCTGGTGATATTATTGTCTTGGGGGGGCTTGCGCAAGATAGACTGAATAATGACAATACGGATATTCCCGTATTAAAGGATATTCCTGGATTGGGCCGTCTGTTTCAACACAATATAACGGCGCGTCGCAAAAAAGTATTAATGGTATTTATTCGTCCATTTATTATGAAATCGGATACAGATAGCGCCCTCTATTCAAGTGGAAAGTATCAGCACCTGCGTCATGATGAATTAAACATTGTGCGCGAGCAGGAAACCTATGATCCAAGAGATAGAGATACAGTGGCACCTCCATGGCATTCTGAGGTCCTACCCAAACCTTTTGCCATGCAACAAAAATAAACATGATAACAGTACCTAAAGTGATTCCGTATGCCTATGCAAGAATGCATGGTATCTTTGCTCTCCAAGGTGCACAGCAAGATGGAGTGATTGTCTTGCACCTACCCCAAACACCAAATCATATTTTACTTGAGGTGGCGCGGTTTTTAAGCAAAAAAAATATTAGTTATCAAAGCCTCAATGAGGATGTATTTTCACAAAAACTTTCCAGTTTCTATCAAGACCAAAGTTCTCTTACAGGTCATCAAGATTGGCTTGGGGATGATTTAGAACTTAATTCACTCGTCAAAGAACTTCCTAAACATCAAGACTTATTAGACAGTCAAAATGATGCGCCTATTATCAAACTCATCAATGCATTATTTATGCAGGCAGTTAAAGAAAAAGCCTCAGATATTCATATTGAAACATATGAAAATCGAATTGTAGTTCGCTTTCGTGTTGATGGAATGTTAAATGAAGTATTATCACTTGATCCCAATATTGCTCCTTTAGTCATAACCCGCATTAAAGTCATGGCACATCTCGATATTTCTGAAAAGCGTCTACCTCAAGATGGGCGAATTAGCTTACGTGTCGCCAAACACCATATTGATGTTCGAGTATCCACCCTGCCTGCTAATCATGGCGAACGAGTGGTGATGCGTATCTTAGACAAACAGGCACAACAATTAAATTTAACCTTATTAGGAATGCCCAATCACTTATTAGAAAAAATTGAAAAAGTGATTTCCCAACCCCATGGAATCATGCTCGTTACAGGCCCCACCGGTTCTGGGAAAACCACATCCCTTTACGCCATGTTAAGCCGTATGGATCATCATTCATTAAATATTCTTACCATTGAAGATCCCATTGAATTTGATTTGCCTGGCATTAGTCAAACACAAACCAATTCTAAAATTGATATGACGTTTGCTAAAGGTTTAAGAGCGATACTTCGTCAAGATCCCGATGTAGTGATGATAGGTGAAATTCGTGACCTAGAAACCGCTGAAATAGCCATTCAGGCAAGTTTGACAGGGCATTTTGTATTATCGACGTTGCATACTAATCATGCGTTGGGTGCCATTTCAAGACTGCAGGACATGGGCGTTGAACCCTTTCTACTTTCCACAAGTCTAATCGGTGTATTGGCACAACGATTGGTCAGAAAACTTTGCCAGCATTGTAAAAAATCTACCGAAGTTGCTGCAAAAACACTATTCTGGTTAGAAAAACCTAGCCAAGAACATTATCAAATCTTCGAGCCACATGGCTGTCATCTTTGTCATGATACCGGTTATAGTGGTCGAATGGGTATCTATGAATTTATTATTTGTGATGATACTTTAAAGGCCATGATTCATCGACAAGATAACCCACAGACCATGGAATTATATGTTCGACAATCAACCCCAAGTATTCGACAAGATGGATGGATACAAGTTCTTGCAGGACACACCTCTATGAACGAGCTGCTAAGAGTCACCAGTGACTACTAAAATTCTGCCTTAATTCTTTGCAAAAACACCAATTCATCGGGTCGGTTAATTACCACACTTCCAGGGGCGCCAATATAATTAAAATTTGCTGTCAAACAACCGGGGTTTACCGGATCATTGTAAGCCCCTGTTGAGCATCCCCCGGTAAATTTCGTGTCAGAAAATTCTGTACTCATTTTGACAAATGGATTTAAAAACCAATTCAGCGCAATAGCATAAGTGTTGGCTTTTTGAACGGAAACAGCCGGAACTGCGATCTTGTTCTGAGGAGTATCATAATCATAGCCTTCCCAAAATACGGAAGGATCGAGGTTTAGACTTGTAAATCGAAATGCCAATTGTAAAGCGCCAATACTGCTAAAGTCCATGGGTTTAAAGTTATTCTCCGGCTTAATGCTACCGATTTCAAAATCTTCACCGGTAATATTATACACAAACTGAATTTGACTGGCTTGATTGTTTTGAGCGATAGCTGGAAAATATGGGATGGGAGCAGTAAAGAAAGAATTACTAAGAGCCAATTGACTATAATTAGGTGTCCCTTGCACATTTTGATAAAGCGCTAAATGTTGTAAGGTTTGCGTCCAATCTGCCATCACTCCAAAGTTTTTTCGATACCATAGTGCTTGTGGATGAATACGGTTACGAAGCCCTTGGGCATAAACCTCTAAATAGACATAACCAAAACTAAAGATTTGGTTTTGGCCGATAGATAGAATATCTGGCAAATCGTTGCTGTTGTTTAGCATTTGTGTGCTAAAGGCTATGCCAAATCCCAAGTTTTGTAACACATTATCCTTTTGAGTAATAAAGGGATTAAAAAATACGCGTCCCTCAAAAGCCTTGGATTTCGTATTATAGAGAGAAGGTAAATACTCAACCTCAAAAGATCCATTTTTTTGCGTTTGACCAAATGGTACAATACCTGGATTGGAGGCATCTGGTGCACCGTTAAAAATTCCAAGCTGATAGGAAAACCAATCATCTAACCCTAAAAAGCTCCAGCCTTCCTCATAGGGATGCGGACGTTGGGGACCTATTGCACCATGCATCATAAAACCTAATTCTCGATTAGGTGCTAGATTGCTTGTAAAGCCCTCATAGGCAAGAGAGGGCTCTGTTAGCTGCTCGAAGCCTGCAACTAAGCTTTTTTGCAAGCCTGCTGTAAAACTAAACATACGATAATGATTCAAGTCAATCGAAGCATCAAGCAATCGTTCCTGGTTTTGACCAAAATCAGGAGCTAAAAATAGATGAAGATCATCGTTAAGTGTCGCTACAATCGAGGGGGTAATATAATCGAACCAACTTCTTAGGAGATTTTGCTGGCTAGCTGGCTGAGCTAGAGTACCGTAGTTGATTAATAATCCCTTGGTATCCAAAAACAAATCGGGTCTATAATCAATTTTTAATGAAAACTTTAAGCTATTATGCTGGTCATCTGTTTCGTATTTAAAAGCATCCTCTGACTTTGTATACACAGGCTTGTCTGTTAAGGAGTAAAAAGGCTCATGCACTATCAATGTATTCCCAGCATAGGCGACAAGATTTATCAACATTGATAATAGTATTAAATTAAGATTGAAAACGTTCTTGATCGATGTATTCAACTAAAATTGTACCTGTATGCGTGTCATAAATATTCTCTCTACTGGACGGTTCAATACTTGGCTTGAACTTAAAAAAGTAGAAGCATTCAAACCCGAGTAATAATCAACTATCGCTTGTGTGCTGGCGTTGGTTAAACACCCGGAAATTTGTCCTGAAATGGGATCGGTTGCACCTGTTGAGCACCCACCGACAAAATTGGTTTGATCATATTCACTTGAAATTCGTAAAAACTGGTTCCAATACCAATTAAAACCAATACTCCAAGTATTGGCTTTTTGAACTGATATGCGGGGATCAACAAAATAATAATAGGTGTATTGCTGATCATTAGTCGGAACCGAATATGTCGTGGTATCATTAAACACACTGGGGTCTAAATTCAATCCTGAGAGCCTAAATACCAATTGCCAGCCGCCATAAGCATTTTTCTCAAAAGGGTGAAATGGCATATTTGGGATAAAATGAAATAAATTAAATTCTTCTTGTGTTAAGTTATAAATTAAAGAAATTTGATTAGCAGAATTGGTTTGTGTCACCGTTTTTTCAGGTCCATCATAAGGGGGAATAAACGGTGTGCCACCTTGCGTATTTTGTGAGAAAACCAGTTGCTGGGTGGTTTGAGTCCAATCGGCTAAAAGTCCAAATGCACCATATCCCCAAACCATTTGCGGATGAATACGGTTTCTGACGCCATTGGCTAATACATTATTGAACGTAGCATTAGTTGTCTCGTCATTTTGTATCACAAAATTTGCATAGCGATAGATGGGATTCTGCCCCACGGAAATCAAACTCGGTAGGCCCGTTTGTTGTGATGGATGTCCAAGGCTTGCGGCAATACCAATCCCTAAATGTTGCAATAGACTTGATGGTTTATCGATAAATGGGTTGATAAACAGTCGTGCTTCAAAAGCCATATTATTTAGGTTATTTTCCTGATTTAAATTGGTGGAATTAAGAAAATCAAATGAGCCAGCCGGAACACTATTGTCAGCGGTATCGGCAAGCCATCCGAATTGATAGGAAAACATATCATCAAATCCTAAAAGACTTAAGCCACGAAAGTAAGGTTCATCCCCAGAGGGACCAAACGAACCATGGGCAACCACACCAAGTTGTCTATCTGGCGCCAACATCGCAGAATTACTCACTTGCATGGTAAATGCACGTGACACATAATCAAAGTTATTAATGAAATTATCAAGCCCACTGACCAAACTCATTTGTTGACCCACTTGCAGGCCTAACAAGCGATAATAGTTGATATCTACAAAAGCATCATAAAGCGCAATTTGATTGCGCCCAAAACCAGCATTAAGAAAATAATTAAAAAATTGAAGTACCTGGCCTTCAATGGTTGGGCGTACGATGTTTAACCAATAGCGTTGGACGGTATTCTGTCCTAAAACAGCAAAATCAGCCTCACCATTATTGATAAATAAGCCATACGCATCGGGAAAAATATTTTGATCCACTTGACCCCAGAAATGAAATTCTAGGTCATAAAGTTCATTTGCAGGTGTAAGCTTAAATAAATTATAATAATGATTTTGAGGATAACGGGTGTAGTCTTTTTCTAACCAAGTGTTCTGGATAGCATTGTCATCTATTTGAGTGGCTTTTTGTTGTTGAATCGCTTTCATCTGATGCAGTTTTTCTTCAGATGCATGAATTGACTGTTCTAAACGTTCAATATCTTCATCAACTGCAGCAAGGCTCACGTTGAGAGCAAATAAAAACAAGAAAAATGTACACCAAAAGCGCACTACCAACTCCCTATGAATAACAATCTTTTTTAAATGCTTAAAAGCTATCTAAAAATAAGAGCTACAAACTATCATAAAAAAAAATAGATGAAAATGGTTTTTTTACTTTCAATACGCACTTAAAAAACAGCTTGTATTTTTTGAAAAAACACCAATTCATCCGGCCGGTTAATTACCACACTTCCAGGTGCGCCAATATAACTAAAATTTGCTGTCAAACAACCCGGATTTACCGGATCATTATATGCCCCTGTTGAGCACCCCCAGTTAAATTTGGTATCAGAAAACTCAGTACTCATTTTTATAAATGGATTTAAAAACCAATTGAGCGCGATACCATAGGTGGTTGCTTTTTGGGCTGAAACAGCTGGAACTGCGATTTTATTCTGAGGAACATTATAATTATACCCTTCAAAAAACACTGAAGGATCGAGGTTTAATTGTGTGAAGCGAAATACCAATTGTAAAGCGCCAATACTATTAAAATCCATGGGCTTGAAGTTATTCTCAGGCTTGATATTACCAATTTCAAAATCCTCGCCAGTAATATTATACATAAACTGAATTTGACTGGCTTGATTGTTTTGAGCGATAGCTGGATAATTTGGGATGGGATTGCCAGGATAAGCTTTATTGCTAATAACCAATTGACTATAATTAGGTGTCCCTCCCACATTCTGATAAAGCGCCAAATGTTGAAAGGTTTGCGTCCAATCTGCCATCACTCCAAAGTTTTTTCGATACCACAGCGCTTGTGGGTGAATACGGTTACGAAGCCCTTGAGCATAAACCTGATAATAGGCAAAACCGAAACTAAAGATTGAGTTTTGACCAATAGAAAGAATATCTGGCAAATCATTGTTATTGTTGGCCATTTGGGTGCTAAAGGCTATGCCAAATCCCAAGTTTTGTAACACATTATCCTTTTGAGTAATAAAGGGATTAAAAAATACGCGTCCCTCAAACGCCTTCGATCTTATATTATAGAGAGAAGGTAAATACTCAACCGTAAAAGCGCCATTTTTTTGTGTGCGACCAAATGGTACAACCCCAGGGCTAGAAGCATCAGGTGCACCGTTAAAAATCCCCAGTTGATAGGAAAGCCAATCATCAAGACCTAAATAGCTCAAACCTTCACGATAGGAATGAGGGCGCTGTGGACCTATTGCACCATGCCACATAAACCCCAATTCTCGGTTGGGTGCTAAATTAGAAGTAAAGCTCTCATAGCTCATGGTGTAGCCTGTCAATCTCTCAAGGCCAGCAACTAAACTTTTTTGTAGACCTGCAGTAAAACCAAACATACGGTAACGATCTAAGTCGATAGAGGCATCATACAATCGTTGTTGGTTTTGACCAAAATCAGGCGCTAAAAATAAATGCAGATCTTCTTCAAGTGTTGCTCCAAAAGACGGTATCACATGGTTAAACCAGCTTCTTAAGATATTGTTCTGAGTGGTAGATTCTGCTTTAGCGCCTAAGTTTAATAATATCCCCTTAGTGTCTAAAAACATGTCTGGATTGTAAATCATTCTTAATGAAAATTTAATACTATTGCGATGATCGGCGGTTTCGTATTTAAAGGCATCAGAATGCTTTTTATACACTGGCTTCTCAATTAACGAGTAATAAGGATAAGGTGCAGCTGTAAACCCGGACTGAACGAGCAACATTAATAGTATTGCAATACTTAAATAATCTACTTTTTTCATAGGTATATTCAACTAAAACTGAACCTGCACACGTGTCATAAAGATTTTCTCCGTAGGACGGTTTAACACTTGATTGGAACTTAAGAAGGTATCAGCTGTGAGACCAGCTGTTCCTGCATTGGTTAAACAACCAGAAGTTTGTCCAGAACTGGGGTCTAGGGCGTTTGAAGAACAACCACCAACAAAAGTAGTTTGATCATACTCGCTTGAGATTCTAAAAAACTGGTTCCAATACCAATTAAATCCAATACTCCAAGTATTGGCTTTTTGGACTGATAAACGCGGATCAGCGAAATAATAATACGTATATTGTTCACCGTCTACAGTTTGGTTCAATGTATAATTGCTATTAAACACATCCGGATCTAAATTTAAACCTGAAAGCCTAAATACCAATTGCCAACCGCCATATGCATCTTTTTCAAAAAAATGAAATGGCATGTTAGGAATAAAATGGAATAAATTAAACTCTTCTTGGGTCACATTATATATAAAGGAGAGCTGATTGGCTGAATTCGTCTGGGTTAATGTATAGAGTGGCGGATCATATGTAGGTGCTGGGGTTCCAGGAGCCCTATTACTCACAGAAAGTTCTTGAGTCGTCTGTGTCCAATCAGCTAAAAGGCCCAAGGCACCATACCCCCAAACCATTTGCGGGTGAATACGACTCCTAAAACCATTAGCCAACACGTTGGTAATAGTCTCCTGGCCAACACTATTATAAGTGGGTATGATTGAATACTTATAAATGGGGTTTAGCCCAACAGACTGCAATAGAGGTAGACCACTTTGCTGAGATGGATGTCCAAGACTTGTGGCTATACCAATCCCTAAATGGTGCAGTAAAAAATTAGGCCTATCAATAAAAGGATTGAGGAATAAACGCCCTTCAAACGCGTAGGTTGAAAGATCATACTGCTGAACAACGCTGGTATTTTCAAAAAAATCAAATGTAGCTTGTGGCGCGCTATTGTCCGGGGTGTCCGAAAGCCAGCCAAATTGATATGAAAACATATCATCAAACCCTAGAAGACTTAAGCCGCGAAAATAAGGTTCATCTCCAGACGGTCCAAAAGAGCCATGCGCGATAAAACCAAATTGTCTGTCAGGTGCTAACATTGCTGAATTACTCATTTCCATGGTAAATGCGCGTGACACATAATCAAAGTTATCAAAGAAGTTTTCAATGCCACTGACCAAACTCATTTGCAAGCCAATTTGAAAACCCAATAGGCGATAATAATTTATATCAATAAATGCATCAAAAAGTGCAATTTGGTTTTGTCCGAAATCGACATTGACAAAATAATTGAAAAAATCATAGAGCTCGCCTTCAATACTCGGCCTAACTCTTCTTAACCAGTATCTTAAAACGGTATTGCGATTTAAAACCGGTGAAGCGATGTCGCCACTGTTGATATATAAGCCATAGGCATTTGCAAAGATATCTTGGTCGGCCTGCCCCCAAAAATGAAACTCTAATTCACAAGGCTTATGCGGATTAACGACTTTAAATGTATCATAGTAGTGATTAGGGGGATAACGATTATAATCTTTTTCAAGCCAAGCATGTTGGATTGCAGGAGGGACATGATTAATGTTTTGACCATGCGTTCCTTTGATCCGCTGAAGTTTTTTTACAGATACCTCAATGGATTTTTCTAAATTTTTGATATCATCCTCAAGTTTATCATCTACACTGGCGGAAAAACTAAAACTGATAGCAAAAAAAACAGTTAAAACAGTACACCAAAAGCGCACTACCTACTCCCTATGAAAAAACGTCCTTTTTAAAACGAGTTAAAAAATATTTGCTACAAGCTATCATAAAAAAAAAAATATTAAAACCATGGTTTCATTTAATTACTCTGAATCATTTTTTTATAGATAACTGAATAAACTTCCATTAAAATGATTATTGTTTTATAGATGATAACTCGAGGACAGTATGCCTATTTCTAATGATTTTACAACTCATATTGATGTTCTATATAACGACTTTAAAAAAAATCAGAACAGCTGGT
>JAKFUY010000106.1 GCA_021732495.1 Legionellales bacterium
TTCAGAAAGCATAAAATCAACAGTTTGCCCTTCTTTGTCAACGGCACGATATAAGTATACCCATCGGCCTTTTACTTTAATATAGGTTTCGTCCATGCGCCATGAAATTCCAACAGGGCGCTTATAGGGGTTGTAGACGCTAACCGTCGGAATTTCCGGACAACTTTTGTTCATTAATCCTTATTTACGAACCTCTGACGAGCAAACTCAATAGATTGATGTAGCTTTTTCTGTAATTCGGCTTTAGGTGGCAGCGTTGTGATATACTCAGCAACGTGAATGCCACTTTTATCCAATTCTAACAGTTCAATTTGTTCATGCGTTTTTCCAGTGCATAAGATGATCCCTAATGGTGGATTTTCACCTGGCTCTTGCTCATATTTTGCTAGCCAACGTAGATACAACTCCATCTGACCTTTGTAAGCTGCGTCGAACTCACCCAGTTTCAAATCCAAAGCGCACATTCTCCGAAGCCGCCGATTATAAAATAATAGGTCAATGTAATAATCACGATGGTCTATTTGTATGCGTTTTTGTCGAGCTATAAAGCTGAATCCTGTGCCTAACTCTAATAAAAAACACTCAATCTCGCGCAATATAGCATCTTCCAGATCCTTTTCAAGGTATCGATCTTTCATACCAAGAAAATCTAAAATATAGGGATCCTTTAAAATTAAATCTGTACTGACTTTATCAGACTCACGCAAGACATCAATTTCATGACGAATTAATTCTTCTGGTTTTTTGGAAAGCGCTGTACGCTCAAATAACATAGACTTGATCTGTTTTTCTAGAGTGCGCGTAGTCCATCGCTCAATACGACACATTTCAGCATAAAAATCACGCTTCAATGGATCTTTTAATGGAATTAATGACTTAAAATGAGTCCAACTCAATTGTCGCCGCAGTGCAGCGACAATCTTTTCATCGGGAAACAGTTCAGCAAATTGAATCATCCGGCGCAAGTTTTTTTCCTCAAATGAGCGACCATATTCTATTGTTAAGCTACGTGCTAGATCTTCAATGATGGATTGGCCATACTCCGCACGCTCATCTTTCAGTACTTCAATATTAATACGATAACCAACTTTCCAATATAGCATTGTTAATTCGGCATTTACTATCGACGCCACTTTTTGTCTGGCCTGATTAATAAGGTGCTGAATATCTGTCAATAAAGGTACGTGATCTGACTTTTTTGTTATAGGCTTATTCATAAAATTATCCAAGAAGTAACATTATTTTCCTTTCTATGCTGTATGCGCATATACATCCTGCTGATTTTTAGTTGTTATTTTATCTTTTTTACTTTGTAAAACTAAATTCTTTACAATCATATCCAGATCAAGGAGCTTGGCATTATTAGAGAAGATAAAATGTCCTTGAAAATGAATGAGAAGTGTAATATTAAAAGCGATTTTATTGTACAGATATAGCATTCATCACTGCAGTTTTCCAAATTTTATCCCAATCATTGGATCCAATTGCAGCTCTCAATTGTAGTAAAGGATCTAATCCATCTCTTGACCATCTCATGTGTTGTTGCCCTTTACAACGTTGATTGATCAAGCTTTCAACGGTAGATTCAGCCAAGTTACTAGTAAAAATAAGTCCCTTATTTTGTCGTTCTCTATAATCGACAATTTTAGCGGTATTATTTTTTATATAAGTTTTTAGTTTTTCCAGGCGTTGTTTGTAAATTTTAGGGCAATCATCAATTAAAGAATCCAACCTTTTTAAGGCATTATCTGTTTTTCCGCGCCAGAGATGCCATTTTATTCGGACTAATTTTGGCTTGAGATCTTCAGGTAGAGCAATATTTTGAATCTTCATGCTCAGGTGAAACCAGTCTAAAATGTGAGTTACTGATGCGCACAACGGGGTAAATGCCTCGACTATTTTCCAGCAATTGTCAGCCCCGTCACAGAGTGCTGTAACTTTTGTTTGAGGCGACAACCCTTGCTTTAGAGCAGCAACAATTGTGTTATTAATCATCTGCTTCTGGCCGTCATCCAGCGCTGACGCTGCACAATGTTTACTGGTTAATGTATTACGTGTTCCTTTATCATTGCTCACCAAGGCCTCTGGCCGATAAATCACTGCTGTCATGGCTTCAAAGCTGCGTTTACCTTCTTCAGTCGTATTAATATGACCTCCATCTACGTTGATAATGAGCTCTTCAGCTATCCCAGATGAGGCTACGGTGCTTTCAACATGATGCAGTGCTCCCACCTGGCTACCCACCTTTTCAGCAGTATGTTTTATGCGAACATGGTTATTGATATAACGTTTTGACCGTGAAAACATGCAAAATATCTGCTCACTTTCGCGATATGTATGGTTTGCACCAAGCTCAGTTTGTAACTTAACTAAATCAGCCGACATGGAGTGACCGAGTACGGTTTTAATCGTAGATCCAGGTTCGTAGTTGCAGTCAGGACAACGTTTTCTGCCAATGGTTAATTTATGATCGGTGAAAACATCATGATAATCAGAGCGCCTTTTTCCATATTTTACCAGCTTTCTATCAGGGCAATTAGGACAGCTCTCAACCACGGAATCTATCAGCGTAATTTGTTCTTTGAGCAGCGCGTCTTGGCATGAATGAACTAATTTAACTTGCTCTTCATGGGCCAATCCAAAGTTAAACACATCCTCTGGTTTCTCTATAGAGCCTGCCATCATTATAGTTTTTGATAAAACCTGTTGAGCCTCAGGAGAGGACTCATAGCATTCAAAAATAATGCGATATTGTTTTGACACGCTAGCAATCCAATAGTAAATTTAATCGCTCCCAGTATACACCAATATCTATAAACTCGCTACTTATATTACACTTTCTATCGCAATTAAAGAAGCTCGTTCGTCTTGATGAAGAGATAGTGGAACATATCAATCAATTAAGTGATAGTGAGAGAAACCAGCATAAAAAAAATGTTCTTTGCGCAACGCTCCAATATCTTAGAAATCCTAATGATGACAATCAGTCAGAGCTTGAGCAAGCAAAATGGATAAATACCAGGTTTAAAGGGGCCCTACCGGAACGCAGTAGTGCAACTGCTGACTTGGTTGACAAAACAATAGATTTAATTCGAGGTATTTTAGAAAAAAATAAAGTTACTGCGGAGGGAGGAGGCCCCTCATTGATGACTCGATGATTAGCCCATACGCAAAAAGACTCTTGCAAATACACCATATAAAAATGGCATATAATGATCGGCAGGACTCAACTCTGATTGCCCATTACCAGCCGTGTATGAAAAGGCAACCTCCCCCATCAAATGGGGCGTAAACCCATAATTAACACCTAAACCAAAGGTAGGGGTCACTAAATCTTGCTCCAAAAGCTCATCTCGACGAGATAACCAGGCTGCACCACCCGCAGCAAAAAAACGAAGATTCGTATCTTGCCAAGGCACCAAAAACTTACCTTGCACCGACCACGTATAGGTCGAAGATGTTAACTGGGTAGAGCCCGTGTTTTCACTAAATATGCTAAAACTATCAAAATAGACATTAGCATCGGGATAATGCATATAATCAAATTGCAATTGAAAATTTTGAAAAGCCTCGACCCCTCCAGCAACCCCCCAGAGCAAACCACCTTCTTCTGCATATACAGGGGTTGCCATTGCCATGGCAGAGTTTTGAGAAGCAGGTGGAGGAACTAAGCCACTCCATGTGGTGGATCCAAATCCCAATAACCCCCCAACAAACCACGGATTTTCAACTGTATTAAAAGCAAATACCGGCTGCATACTCAAAAATAATGCAACAATCGTTAATTTTCTTGGCACAGACATCTCTTTAAAAAAAATTGATCAATTTAGATGGTTGCACAAGGGCTTCCCGTCCCATTACAAATCCGACCATCAGTCAGCTGCCCACCCTTAAGATAACACTGCCAAGCATCAATACAATTTTGATATGAGGTATCCTTTTGAAAACGACAAGCGCGTTCAATGGAACCAAACGTTGAAAGCATTCGAGAATAAATAAGCGGAACATTAGAGCACATTTTTGCAGATAATCCAGACGCTTGGCAATGGCACCTCGCAATGGATTCAAACATCCCACAAAACTCAGGGGTATCATACGCTGATACCTTAGGGCAGGCAAAACTGATTCCAGAAAAGACCAGTCCCAATAAGAAGGTATGTATCAATTTAATTTTCATCTAATGTCCTTATAAAAAATACAAGAAACATCATACATTGAAAAATTTAACTCCGAAAGAATAAATTTTAAAAAAATGGCGAAAAAAAAGCGGGTATCCCCGCTTTATTCATTCATCAGTCAATCGAAAATACTTAGTACCAAAATATCTCAATAATTTTTTGCGGATCGTACCACGACTAATTCCAAGTAACTTAGCTGCCTGCAATTGATTGCCTCTTCTTTTCTCCATTACTGCTTGAAGTAATGGGGGCTCAACTTCCGATAAAATCATATCGTACAGGTCTTGAATATTTTTATTTTTATTTTCAGCAAGAAAACGAGAAACAAGATTATAGACTAAATCTTGCAGAGCTGCTTCTTGTTTGAATGCAGTTTGTTCAGCTGGCGCTTTAATTTCAGCTACAGTCATCATAACTTCCTTATTTTAGTTAAATCATTATCTTATCCATCTTGCTTTCTATATTAAAGAAAGCAAGATTTATTGTACACCAAGAATAAAACATACGCTAGAAATTTACTGTCTATTTTTTACGATTGCGCAAGTAGTTTATTTACTCGAGCGACGTAAGCTGCTGGATTATCTAAACCACCCCCTTCAGCAAGAACAGCTTGTTCAAACATCATATGCGCCCATTCGATAAAGAGTTCATCATCTTGAATCAAATGCATTTTTTTAACCAAAGAATGATGCGGGTTAATTTCTAAAATAGGTTTAGATGGCGGCATCGCTTGGCCTGTGGCTTTAAGAATACGCTGCATTTCCAAACCCAAATCATTCTCATCTGCAACGATACAGGCTGGTGAATTGGTCAAACGATTCGTCATACGCACATCTTTGACTTCTTCGTTTAAGATCTTCTTGATGTGTTCAATCATTGCTGAAAACTCGGCCTTCTCTTCTGGAGTCGTATTCTCAGTTTCTGGCAAATCGACTTTACCTTTACTAATCGATTGTAATTTTTTACCCGCGTAGTCACTCAGATAGCCAACCAACCACTCATCGACTCTATCACTGAGTAACAAGACCTCGATGCCTTTTTGTGCAAAAATTTCCAGATGCGGGCTGGTCTTTGCAGCATTATAAGATGCAGCTGTAATATAATAGATCTTATCTTGCGACTCCTTCATGCGTGCGATGTAATCATCAAAAGATACGGTTTGTTCAGATGCATTTTCATGCGTACTGGCAAAACGCAATAATTTAGCAATCGCCTCTTTATTGGTAAAATCTTCGATAGGACCTTCTTTTAATACATTCCCAAAGGCTGCCCAAAACTTTTGATATAACGCAGGCTCGTCGGTGGCCATCTTTTCTAACATGCTTATAATACGTTTGGTACATGCTGAGCGAATCGCATCGACTTGTTTATTTTCTTGAAGAATTTCCCGAGAGACATTCAAGGGTAAATCACTGGCATCAATCACCCCTTTCACAAATCTCAAATAACGCGGCAAAAATTGTGACGCATCATCCATAATAAAGACCCGTTTGACATATAATTTCAAGCCATGTTTGGCATCTTGCTGCCACATATCAAAAGGCGCTGTTGCCGGAATATACAACAAACTAATATAATGTTGCCTACCTTCTACATGATTGTGAGACCAAGACAATGATTCTTGAAAATCATGGGTTAAAGACTGATAAAACGACTGGTATTGCTCTTCGGTGATTTCAGATTTATTCAATGTCCATAAAGCAGTGGCTTTATTGATCGTTTCAAATTCCTCACTGACTTTTTGTTCCTCACCTTCTTCATTTGTTTGGGCCATTGGTTTCATCGCAATTGGCCAGGCAATATGATCAGAGTATTTCGTGATAATACTTCTTAATTTCCAATCACTTAAAAAATCATGGGCATCCGCTTTCAAATGTAAAATAACATCCGTTCCGCGAGACGTTTTGTTGACATCTTCTATAGTAAACTCGCCCTCACCTGCAGACTCCCACTGGATTCCAGCATCAGCCCCTGCTTTGCGACTAATGACAGTCACTTTGTCTGCAGCGATAAATGCTGAGTAAAAGCCCACACCGAATTGTCCAATCAATTGAGAATCTTGTGCTTGTTCACCACTTAAGTGACTTAAAAATTCTTTGGTGCCTGATTTAGCAATAGTGCCTAGATTTTGAATGACTTCTTCGCGAGTCATACCCACACCATTGTCAGAAATAGTCAATGTTTTTAATGCTTCATTAAAGCTCACTTTGATTTTTAGATCAGAATCACTTTCATATAAATTAGCCTGACTTAAACCTAAAAATCGCAATTTATCTAGAGCATCTGAAGCATTAGAAATCAACTCTCGTAAAAAAATTTCCTTATTGGAATATAAAGAATGGACTACCAAGTGCAGTAATTGCTTAACCTCAGCTTGAAAACCCATTGTTTGACTTTTATCAGCCATTGTATCTCCCATAAAATTGATAGCGAAAAATGGTATATATGGCCACGTTTGCAGATTTCAAGGGTAAATAAGATGAAAAACACCTTGTGAGATCACACAAGGTGTTAAAGTGTATATTTAGCGACTATAGTAGAGTGAAAATTCAACAGGATGAACCGATTGACGCATGATTTGAACATCTTCATGTAAAAAAGATAACCAGGTATCAATAAAGCTTGTATTAAATACGCCCCCTTGCAGTAAAAACTCAAAGTCTTGCTCTAAAGCATTGGCCGCATCTTCTAAAGATTGAGACAAGGTAGGTACATTTTTATGAACATCATAAAGGTTACTTTCCAGTGCCACGCCAGGATGTATTTTTTTCTCAATTCCATCTAATCCGGCCATTAACATCGCTGAAAAAGCCAAATATGGATTGGCCATACAATCTGGAAAGCGCACTTCAATACGTCGGGCCTTTAAACTGGTTGCAAATGGAATACGAATTGCTGCAGAGCGATTTCGATACCCATAGGCTAAATATACTGGTGCTTCAAAACCCGGAACCAAGCGACGATAACTATTGATGGTCGGATTGGTCAATGCATTTAATGCCTTAGCATGATGCAAAATTCCACCAATATAGAAAAGCGCTTTTTGTGACAATCCTGCATACTCATCGCCAGCAAAAATATTTTCCCCTTGCAAGCTTAAAGATTGGTGACAGTGCATACCACTGCCATTATCACCGACCATAGGCTTAGGCATAAACGTGGCTGTTTTTCCAAACTGATGCGCTACATTTTGCACCACATATTTCAAAAGCTGCACTTCATCTGCTTTTTGAACCAATGTGTTACATTTTGTCGCCACTTCACATTGATTGGCAGTTGCCACTTCATGGTGATGGGTTTCAACGACCATACCCATTTTTTGCAATGTCGAGCATATTGCAGATCGGATATCTTGAGAAGAATCAACAGGAGGCACTGGAAAATAACCCCCACGAACTTGGGGTCTGTGCCCTGTATTCCCCCCTTCAATAACCTGACTTGAGTTCCAAGACGCTTCACTTGAGTTGATACTATAAAATACCGAACCCATTTGATTATCCCAGCGCACATCATCAAAGATGAAAAATTCTGGTTCAGGACCAAATATGACCTTATCGGCAATTCCCGTTTGTATTAAATGTTGTTCTGCCTTAGTTGCGATATAGCGTGGATCAAGATCGTAATTTTTACCAGTAGTCGGATCGATAACATCACAACGCACTAGCAATGTTGGGTCCCGATAAAAAGGATCGACAACACTATGACCATCATCAGCCGGTTTTAAAGCCAGATCCGATTGATTAATTGATTGCCATCCTTTGATTGATGAGCCATCAATTCCCTTGCCATATTCAATCACATCGTCATCCATCGCCGATGCCGGTACAGTGACATGATGTTCTTTTCCAGATAAATCCGTAAATCTTAAATCAACAAACTCAACATTTTCATTTTGAATACTATTCATTAACGCTTGCGTAGACATAATCGTTCCCTCCATACAAAAAACAGTTTATCCTAAATCATTGTGATTTACATTCACTTCTATATGAAAAATTTCACCTATCATGCTCTCGATACATCAGGAAAAAAAATACGCGGAAAAGTTCAAGCCTTAAACGAATCCGTAGCTAAACAGTCACTAAAATCCCAAGGATTGATAGTCCTAGACTTACAACCTGAAAAAAAAAGCTGGCTACATTTTTCCTCACAACCGAAAACGCAAGATATTTGCCTTTTCACCAGGCAACTGGCTACACTTTTGGCTGCCGGTATTCCTTTAAGTGATGCGCTATCAGGTGTAGCTACTGAACAGGCACAACCTAGAATGAAACAACTTATTTTAGGCATACATCAAAAAGTATTGGAAGGATATTCACTTGCACAGGCTTTAAAACAATATCCTGAGGTTTTTTCTAACTTATATTGCTCAACTATCTACGCTGGAGAACAGTCCGGACAACTCGATCACGTTTTAGAACAGTTAGCTAACTATATTGAGCAACAACATTTTGCAAAACAAAAAATTCAACAAGCACTCATCTATCCTTGTTTGATGATTAGCATCTCATTATTGATCGTATTTTTTTTAATGACACAAGTGGTGCCACAAATTCTCTCCATTTTTGATGACAATCAGCAAAAACTGCCACTAATGACACAAATATTATTATATACCAGCCATTTATTTGCAGTCATCACACCCTACCTACTGATTTTAATCATAATTACCGTCTACGTTTTTTATCAAAAAAGGCATGATCTGATTTGGAAACGCAAATGGCATCAATTTCTGATTCAACTTAAACTCTATCCCCAATTTATCAAAATTACAGCTATCCCGCGTTATCTCCACACATTACGGATTTTGCTGATGTCAGGGGTCAATGTATTAGAAAGTATGACGGTAGGCAGTCAGCTGATGACTAACATCGTCATTCGGGAAGCTTTTGAACAAGCCACGCAAAATGTTAAAGAAGGCATGGGCATTAGTCAGGCTTTAGCTCTGACCACCTGGCTAACCCCTATGGCTATCCATTTGATTCAAAGTGGTGAAAAAAGTGGGCAAATTTCTGTGATGATGGAACGTGCTGCTACTCAAATTGATCTCGAACGCCAACAATGGATTGACACCGGTTTAAAGCTTCTAGAACCCATGATTATTCTTTTGATGGGGGGATTTGTTTTATTTATCGTTTTGGCTATTTTATTACCTATTTTTCAAATGCAACAATTGGTGTAGAATATTAGGCATACTTTATTTAGGAGCTACAAGATGTCAAAACAACAAGGCTTTTCATTAATTGAAATCATGGTAGTGGTCGTCATTATGGGTATTTTAGCGGCACTCATTGTACCCAATATTATGAATAGACCTGATCAAGCCCGTACGGTAAAAGCGAAACAAGATATTCTAGCTATTGAAAATGCGCTAGAGCTTTATCGCTTGGACAATGGATTTTATCCAAGCAATGAGCAAGGCTTAAATGCTTTGGTTAAAAAACCTGACTCCGATCCGATGCCCACCAATTGGAGAAGTTATCTGAAAACATTACCCAAAGATCCATGGAGCCATGCGTATCACTACGAAAATCCTGGCCAGCATAATGAGATAGATATTTTTAGTGAAGGGACCTCTGGCAAGGACCGTCAAATGATTGGCAATTGGTCTGAACAGACCAACCCGGCATAATGGGTCATCCATCACAAAAAGGATTCACCTTAATTGAAGTGATGGTCGCCCTCATGGTCCTCTCCATTGGCTTAGGTGCATTGCTGGTAGCAACCACCGAAAATACGCGCGTATACCAACAACTGCAGGCCCATTTTATCCAAAACTGGGTTGATATTGGGGCCACCAATCTTTTAAAGACAAATCAATTGGATGTAAGCCCCAGCCGCCCTTATAATGCTGTCACCACCATCAAAGGCATCAAATGTTACTGGCAAGTAAAATTGATCCCCACCACCATCCCCATGACCTATCAAGCACAAATATTATCGCGAATGACACCCTCTGGACCATGGGAACATCGCGCAGTCACTTTTTATTATCTCAAGAATTCTCATGAATCGCTCTAGGGGATATACTTTAATTGAGGTGATGATAGCATTGATGGTCTTTTCCATTTTAGCTTCAATTACCACCTCAGTGATGCACCGAATACTCTCGCAATATCGTATTCTCCAGGACCATTACCACCATTGGCAAACCATTGACGCACTGGTGGCGGATCTCCAGCTACAAACGCAAGGCTATATCAACAAAAGTATTACCTCCAATGAAAATCGGGTATTTCCATCTTTTATTGGTCAACATGATTATACGGAATGGACCTACACGTCGACGCCAGATGCTAAGCTTAACCGTGTTGCATACCTATGTGAAGGCGGAAAATTAATACAAAGATATTGGCAACAAATAGATGCCATCGAGAGAAAAAACTATCAGCAAAAAACTTTACTCAACCATCTTTCTGAATGTCGGTTTCGCTATATGAACACCAAATCTCAAACCAATGGTCATTGGGAAAGAGAGCAAGGCAATAACCCCATTGGTTTACAGATTGTGCTGGCATGGAATGCACAACAAAAACTTCAACTTTGGTTTTCTCTACCCCCATTTTATTATGAACTTGAAACAAAAGCTTAAACGACAAAGGGGCTCGGCCCTCATCAGCGCCTTAATCATTGTTATGGTCATAACCAGCACTATATCGATCTGGATTCATCAATCGCAACTTCAGATTAAAAAACTCCATTTTAAAGAAGAAAATCAACAGGCTCTGTGGCTTACGCAAGGGGCAACTATTTGGGGGGCAAGCACATTAAATCGAAAATCGTTTCACCATACATCGCGTGTGATTGCAAGTCTTGATAACGGTGAATTAAAAACACCAGACGGATGGAAAATGCAGGCAAAACTGACTGATGCTCAAAGCATGTTTAATATTAACAATGTTAATGAAAGAGCGATGCAACTGATGTTTTTCTTATTATTACAGCAACAATTGAAAGGCCTCTCAAGTGAAAATCTAAAAACCATTTATTACGCTACAATTCAAAGAGTTGAACCCAGCATGGCTCCCAAAAAAAACCCAGATAAGCCAGAAGAAAGCCAATTTGAACCGGTCGCTCAACCTTTAAGTTCCTTATCAGAATGGCAGCAAGTGGCTGGAGTGACACCAAAAGTTTATCAGGCTATGCTCCCCTTTCTTACCGTTTTACCTGAAACCACCCCTATTAATATCAATACCTGTGATGACAAACTATTGGCAACTTTAAAGCCCGGTCTTAAAAAAATCGACGTTAAAAAGCTTATTTTCGCCAAAGGTAAGAACGGTTTCAAAAAGAGTGATGATTTGTTTTCAGTGTTACAGGATCTTAAATTGCCGGTACAAAATATCACGATTAATAGCCAGTACTTTTGGCTTGAAATTGAGGTCAAAACCCCTAGCCACCGAGTCATTAAATATCAACACTTACTCTATAGGCGCATGACCCCGCAGGGTCATGCGCCATATATTATGCTACTTAAACAATCACAATATTAGCTCATCTGAAAATGCTTGGGCAGCAAGAACCAATAATCACCTTCTTGACTCATCAGACTTGCAACTTTCATCGCTTGAGAACCCGCTCCCCAATAAATATCACCACGTATCGGACCTTTAATAGCGCCACCTGTATCTTGTGCAATCACCACACGATTCAATTCGCGGGTATCGCCAGATTTGTTAATTGGACAAGTGGTTCTTAAGAATAAAGGGATACCATAAGGAATATATTTTCTATCCACCGCCAAAGAGAACTTAGGCGTTAATACTACATTTTGCGCACCTTTGAATCCAGACTCACGATTACGAGAGAAAAATACAAATGAGGGGTTTAAATTCACATAACGGCTGATGGATTTAGGATATTTTTCAAAATATTTTTTTATTGCACCAACAGATGCCCTGCTACGACTAAAAATATGGTTATTAATCATCAATTGAGCTATCGATTGGTATTTGCGGCCATTTTCTCCTGCATACCCAATATAAAGATGATGTCCACCGGGTGTTTTGATCACTCCCGAACCTTCAATCTCGAGCAACATTGCATCTAAAGGGGTTTTTAACCATGCGATAATTTTAGCTTTGTTTTTTAAAGCTCCTTGATAAATTTCTGCTCGACTAAAATAAGGTTTGAGATGGTTCCCTATCAAACGTCCATAAATATTGCGTTTTGAAGTACTAGCCGATGAAAAATCATCGACATTCGCAGATACTAAGTCTTTAGGCGCTGAATACAGAGGTGTTTTATACTCAGCGGTTTTGACCGGACTTCCTTCAAATTCAGGAGAATAATATCCTGTAAACTTACCTTTATGATAATTAACCCAATGATACGGTTGAAAGTAGGTTTCAAAAAACATTTTAGTCTGTTGATGCGTTGGATTTTTAGGCATTTGGAGTGCCTGATGACAAATCGGCAACCAATCATTAACCGTCATTGGAATCTGGGAACTTCCAATATGTTGCTGTGGATTTTGATGCACCCATAGGCGACAACTTTGTTGAAAAGCATGTAAAGAGCCGGTTAAATCAATATTGTCCCAATGCCCCAAATCCTTAAATTGATATTGCTTTAAAGAATGCTTAGACACCAAACGAGGCTTTTGTTTGGGCAAGGGTTTCAAACTAAAAACTGTTTTCTTTTGTGCTGGATGCGTTTTAGTTTTTATGAAATTATTTTTTTCCCCAATAAAGATGCACGTTAAGGATAAAGTCCCTGCAACTAGCAACCTCATTAAATATTTATACTTTTTCATCATAAGCCATATGTAAAGTAAAAAACACATTATACAACAATTGCACAAATTTGTCCATAATATAAACAGAAAAATAAAGGGTTCTAAAAATCCAAAGCCAGGTTTTGGGCAAGTTGAATTCCTTCATCAACAAAACTTTCACCTTTGGCTGTACTAAAAAATCTGAAATGCCCCCCCATTGCTTTATAGATTTCCAAGGGCAAAAACCCAGTCGCGACCACTAAAATCATCATCAGAACATCAAGCACCGCTTCCCAAAATATAATAAAGGCTGAATCACGACGCTTACTTAAGATAGCTATGGTTTTCTCATCGCGAATCTTGTCAAAAAACTCTACAAATTGTCCGCTTAACAGGTATTCCTGCAATTCCTCAATAATCGCTATTTTATCATCACAATTTGTTGGATTATTATTGGTTTTTTGTAAATGACTATGATATTTATCTGTTAAAGTTTGAAGCTTTACAATGACATCGTGGTTAACCGATATCTTTTGAATTGTTAGCTCCAGTTGTTCTATTATTCCTTTTTTATCTTCTATGCGTGCATCAACCTTAACGATGTATTCCTTCATGAGACTCTGCCATGGGCAGCATGAGTCTTCTTTTTCTATTTTTAATTTGAAAAGCACTGTTTTCAATTTTTTTAGCTCTTTTGTGCGACCTACCTCCTGTTGGCGATATTCTACAATCATTGTCTTCTTATCATGCACGGCTATTTCATCGAACTTATTTTGAATGCATTGTCTTACCCAATTCAACAATTCTGATTTGATATCCTCTAATTGCTCCCGAAGTTCCCCGCATTCTAAATCAACAATACCTTGATGGATTCTGGATGCCTTTTGATATAAGCCACATACTGTTTTCAATAATGTTTCCACAGATACATCTTCTCGTGGTAATAAATTCAACCAAAACCCTTGTGAATTTACCTGAGGAAGCGATTGACGAACCAGAACCAATTCCTTCCGGATATTCTGGCATCTCGCATTAACCACTTTTTCGAGTATTTCGTAAAAAGGCTGACTATCTTCTTGTTTAAATAAACGGTTTATCATATCCCAAAATTTATTTTCATCACTTGCGGATAAGACCGCATAGCGGTATTGATAAAACAAAGCTTCAGCAACTCGAGAAAACATTTTAGGCTCTGACCTTAAGAATTTCTCCAGGGTCAACATATGATCGATAGGCTTCCTTTTTTTGAGTGATTCGTTTGCAACGAGTGCCGAGAGTCTATCTTCAAGTGTATAATGTGGCAATCGCTCCAAAGATTTAGCAGGTCTTTGAGAAGAAAAAGTCAACCGCTGATCCCATTGTTCCTCAGCACCTAAACCATAACCAATATCTTTAAAATCTCGCGTATGCTCCGCGGCAATCATTGCGCCTATACATCGATCTATCGCCATCATTCTGTTGTCAATTTCTGGATTACAAAAAGCCGATAACAGGGTATTGAATTCTGTACAATTGACAACACCCAAAGATAGATTGGAAAATATATTTGTATCTTTATTGATAAAATCCATCAGTTGAAAAAGAACCCACTTAATGACATTAAAGCGTGAATCTCGTGCTTCTTTATCTTCACTTTGCGCATCTTCACCAAATCGATGAAAACAGTTTCCGAATAGAGTTCCATGATGACCATGTATAATATCAAAAGGCATTTCTTTAATAGAGTCGAAATGCTTTTCTAAAAAAACGATAGGACGAAAGCCACGGGCTCGTTCATCCCCGGCATATAAAAAACAATGTTTCTTCAGTGTAGGCATTGGTTGATCAAATCGGGTGTCATTCCAGGTGCCCAAATTAAGAACAGGCAAATCAGGCGCATTACCCGGAACAGGTTCCATTAAAAAAGGACTATAGGTCATCGCGTTAATCTGTTGCAACAAGCCCTCTCTATTTTCTTGGGTATCAAATTGACTATTATCCAACCCACTCGTCAAAAGAGCCCTCATCGCAGCATTAAAACGCTCTGAGCTTGATTGGCAAAGGACATCAGAAAGTGCCGGCTCCAATGAAGTGTTTAATTGAACCCTAATGCGATCCAATTCTTGAATCACTAATGCCGCTTGTACAGCTCCACGACTGTGGCCTGCAATATACAAATTTGGTTTACCGTAAGCTACGGCTCGCAAAGCAAGTAACACGGCCTTAGCAATTAGTGCTTGGCAAGTGAAACCAAAATTATCAGGTCCGTTTAAAACAGCCACTGATTCTGTCAGATAAGCAAGACCAGAATCATCATGGAGCTCATGCTCATTTAATGCTTGGCTTATCACCAGCGCCATATAGGAGAAAATATCCAGCTCAAGGTGATGTAAATTAGCACCAACTTTTTTATTGAAAAAACAATCAGTACCATACATAAATATAAAAAAGTGAGGGGAAGCGCTATTATTTGGAGCGCCAACAAGTGTCAGTGCTTCAAAAATTTCTTTTAATCTTACAGGCATGAATACTCCGGACCTTAAAGCCAAACATTGTTTAATATTTACCAGGCAATAAGAAGCGATTATTTTACCACAATGGTAATATTTAATTCAACCAAAGATTTCGACAATGTCTAACCAATGAAAGTGCATTCCCCATACACAAATGATTTGAATTTCTCAACTTTATTGAGTATTGTCTTTACCAACATCACATCATCCTTATGTTCTATTTATTGTTTTTTTAGTCGAACCAATTAATAGCATAATTTGATGTGATGCTCTTCCTTTTATTTAATTATTTACCCACAGATTATGGGGTAGACCCTGGTAATGCTTCTGACTCTAATACTTGATGCCCAGCACTTGCTGCTGCAGCAAACATACCCAGTTTCGATGCACAAGCGTTGGTTGGCAGAGATTCCGATGCTTGCCTAACAATTTCAGTGCAATCTAAATCTCCTGCGGCATCAAACAAGTCCGTAAATCGTTTGTCAGCTTGATTATTGCCATAAGCTTCTTTAAACTCGTCCCAAAGTGCTGTTTTAACTTTTGATTCAATAGCGCCCCAAATCGGCATAAGATTCTCACGTGTTCGAATCTTATCCAACAGTATCGAAGCTTGCTCAGGGTCTAGTTGGGTTAAATACTTTAAAGCATGATCTTTCACAAGCTTAGGGAATTTTAGATAGGCACCCTCATGGTTGATGTAATCTATCTTAACATCAGGATGAATTCCATTTAGTTTTTCCATGAGCTTATTAAAGGTTCCACCGGGACAGATTGGTGAATCATCCCCCTCTTTAGGACCTTGACTACGCTCAATGTTATACCCTCTTTGAATCTCATAAAGACCGTCCACAAAAAAAGCCTTGGCATCATCAAGATGGCCCAAACGTTTGTCTTCATCATGTATGGCAGTATAAGAAAGTGCTAATAATTGAAGAATTGAAACTTCAGATGTAGCATCAGTAAATGTGAAATGAGGGTCGGCAATGCGTTCAATACAACGTTTGGCTGCTTGACGCTCGGGCGTATCTGCCAAGCCTTTCACAAAATCCTTAATTTCTAGAATCTTGGTCTCTAAGCTTAGAGAACTACCATACCTCTTCATAAGTTGTACTGCAGAAGCAGATATGGATTTATGGACCGAGGCTGTATGTGTGCTTTGTCTTGGATTAAAGTTAACAACATGTTCTATTCCAACCTGAACACCTAGGATGTGGTCTCTTACTCGTTCAAGCTCTGCTATCGGATTGACACGCTCTGCTGCAGTCAAAAGAATTCGGAAATTGTCTGTAGTAAGAAGATGATTTGGGATTCTCCCCCATATGATTTCATACGCTTCATTAGTCATTAAAGCAGCGTGGTTTGGGGTAACTAATGCAGCAAAATTCTCTTGGTTTAAAATCCTGGCTTCCAGTAAGCAAAAAAGCACGCTAGCCAAATGGTCAGGCGCGGCGTGGGCGGCCACCCGCGCAATATTCTCTGGGTTTAAAATCCCGGCTCGCTGTAAGTATGAAAGAGCAAAAGCCAAATCACTAGGCGCGGCATGGGCGGCGAACAGCAGAAAATTATCTTGGTTTAAAATCCCGGCTCGCTGTAATTTAGAAAGCGCGCTATCCAAGTGCATAGGCGCGGCATGGGCGGCCACCAGCGCAATATTCTCTGGGTTTAAAATTCCGGCTCGCTGTAAGTTAAAAAGCGCCCTAGCCAAATGACTAGGCGCGGCATGGGCGGCAACCAGCACAATATTCTCTGGGTTTAAAATCCCGGCTTCCAGTAAGTTAGAAAGCGCCATAGCCAAGCTGAAAGGAGCGTCTTGGGCGGACACCACTAGCACAAAATTCTCTTGGTTTAAAATCCCGGCTAGCTGTAAGTGAGAAAGCGCGCTATCCAAATTACTAGGCGCGGCATGAGCGGCGACCAGCGCAATATTCTCTGGGTTTAAAATTCCGGCTCGCTGTAAGTTAAAAAGCGCCATAGCCAAATGACTAGGCGCGGCATGGGCGGCCACCAGCACAAAATTCTCTTGGTTTCAAATCCCGGCTCGCTGTAAGTTAAAAAGCGCACTACCCAAGTTAGCAGGACGGACATGGGCGGCGACCAGCACAAAATTCTCTTGGTTTAAAATCCCGGCTTCCAGTAAGTTAGAAAACGCATAAGCCAAGTTAGCAGGACGGGCATGGGCGGCGACCAGCACAAAATTCTCTTGGTTTAAAATCCTGGCTTCCTGTAAGTTAGAAAGCGCTCTAGCCAAATCGTCAGGCGCGGCGTGGGTGGTAACAGCATTACAATTACCTTCAGTAAAAATCCCAGCCCTCTTTAAGATTTGTAGAGTCTCAATAATAGCATCAAATTGAACAAGTGTATCTTTAGTTTGAATACATGACCTAAACCTTAAACGATTCCACCACCATGAGGAAAGATAAGTACTGAAAAAACCCCAGGCCGATGGCTCTTCTATTTGAGCTAATAGCTTTGCAAGAGCTGCGTTCTGAAATAAACCTTTAAACCAGCTTTGCTGAAAGCCTTCGCGAAGGCTTTGATAGATGTTAGTAAACATATAGGATTCCTCTTTGGTTCTTGTTGGTATAAATTGTACCATATTGATTTTTTTTAGGCAAAATTTAGGACGGCCTAATGTCAAACCAATTTTAAAATGACCTTTCAATTGCAAAAATAAAAATGTCCCCTTTCATTGGGCTTGTGGGAATGTGGGCGAGAAGCTTGTGAATGTGAATAAATTGTGGGCAACTCATCTGTTTTATGTTGTCCATAATTTATTCACACGTCTGTTAGGCAAAAGCAGGTCCGAAGGACTCATCCACATTTCCATAAGCAAGATGCTTTCAAATTATCTATGTTAATGCTTCTAAGTGTTCTTTAGTTTGTTTTAACCAGCCAGGATTAAATTGATTCGAAGTTTGTGCTGCGTGCTTGACTGGTATACTCCCTTAAAACGAATTTGTAATCGTTTATTTGCTTCATCTTCGATGAATTAATCCCTCGTCACCTTCTATAATATATCTCCCATATGAGCGACGAGTTTGTCGATAAGATAGACCAAGACGTTTTGAGGCATCCTTATCAAAAATAGTTTTGCGTTGCAGCTCTTTTTTGCTCATAATCAAAGTGTCTCCCATTTCTTGGCCTCCCTTTTTTGTTATCGCTAACTTAAAAAGTAGTCCATGTTTGTGGGGGACATTTTTATTTGGGGCTTAAGAGGACATTATCACTTTGGCGCGACACTAAAAATGTCGACAATGTCAAATGAGCCAGAATTCTCTAATTATCCAAAGGAGGACTTATTTTCTAAAATAATTTGTCTCAACCCATGGGAATTTCATTGTAGGAGAGGGACTGGGCGGTAGCGTATCTTTAAAAATTGATATCGCCAAATCTGGGGTAATCGATGTGGGTGACAAGTCATTTTCGCTAAACGTGGCATAATTGATGTGTATTTGTTGAGACAACCGCTCCTCATCATGCTGTTTAGCTTTATAAAATCCATATTTCACCAATCCTATTCCCGAAACCATAGATGCGGCGCCAACACCACAAAGCACTTTGGCTGTGTCAATGGACATATCTAAAACATCTATACCCGATAAAGCACATACGCCTAAACCCAGCAAAATGGTTCCAACCAAGCCTAAAATAACGCCCCCACGTAATGGTGCACGAACATTTAAAGGTACTTGTATTTCAGTAGCGGAGCTAGTTTTCGCCTGAAATTGATTTTGCATGCGTGACTCCAAATGATACAGTGAATAATAAAAAAGCAAAAATATACCACAAACCTTGTTAAGATCATAATCCAAATCAATCTTTACAAAATCTCAATAAATACTTTCACAAGTCATCAAGGCTTTGTATAATCTTTTTTAAAACTATCCAAAAGGATCTTGCATGGCTAAGGAACCTCTCTATGAATTATCGCGATTAAAAACCGAATCGCAAACCATCAATGCCTTAGAGCAGGGTCAAGTTGTTTTTCTTCCTAAAAATGGTTTTCTACTTAAAAAACATGAAGAGATCGTGTTAACCCCAAAATTACTACAACCCCGAAAAAAAAATATTAGTTTTGACTATAAAAAACAAAGCCTAAGTGGACTTCATTATCAATTCTCCAACACACCATGTCGTGCATACACCCAACAAATGATGCATCGATTTGCAGAATATGCAAAATACACTATCACGACCTTATTTCCTGAATATGAGAATCATTTAATTTGGGGACGAAGCAGTTATCGCCCTGCTGTTGTTGAAAACCGTTACGCATCCAAACTCAAAGATGATAGTAAATTGCATGTTGATTCTTTTGTAGCCACACCCGTCGCTGGCTTAAGAATATTAAGAGTATTTAGTAATATCAATCCTCATGAACAGGCAAGAGTTTGGCAT